>JAHEIV010000143.1 GCA_024639205.1 Deltaproteobacteria bacterium
CTTGAAGGCTTCCGTCCGGAAGCCTTCAAGGACATCGTTGCAGAGGACGAGACGATGGCGCTCGTCTTTCGGCAGGTCGAAGCGGTCGCCCCGACCGATTACAGCGTGGTGCTCAACGGCGAGTCCGGCACGGGAAAGGAAATGATCGCCCGAACCATTCATCGCCTGAGCGATCGCAGCGCAGCTCCTTTTGTGGCGGTCAACATGGCGGCTGTGAGCATGACGATCTTCGAGGACGAGTTTTTCGGTCACACCAAAGGCGCCTACACCGATGCTTCCAACGGGAGAATCGGATTTTTCGAAGCTGCCCAGGAAGGTACGCTGTTTTTAGATGAAATCACAGAATTGGACCCCTCGCTGCAGGCGAAACTGCTGCGGGTCATCGAAGAGCGTGAGCTTTACCGATTGGGCAGCACGCGGGTGCACAATGTGGATGTGCGTATCGTTGCCGCCACCAATCGAGACATCGGTGAGGAGATCAAAGCCAATCGTTTCCGGGCGGACCTTTTCTACCGACTCAACATGCACAACATCAAGGTGCCGCCGCTGCGCGAGAGAAAAGCCGACATTCTTCCCCTGGCTCGCCACTTTGTTAAGCGGCATTCAAAGGCCAATCGGAAAAAGATCCATTCCCTGGCACCGGCCCTGGCGGATCGACTGTTGAACTACGATTTTCCCGGTAACGTGCGGGAGCTCGAAAACATGATCGCCTCGGCGGTTTTGCTGGAAAGAACCCATACGCTCACCCTGAGTTCGGTACCGGATCTGAAAAATGCCCACGCACCGGCGAAGCGGCGGGGAGGCGGATTTTTGACGTTGGAAGAACTGGAAAAGAAGCACATAATGAACGTATTGAAGGCAGCGGAAGGAAACAAGGCCCGGGCGGCCAAAATTTTGGGGGTGAACACAACCACTGTCTATCGTAAACTCAGCAAATACGGGATACCTTGAAAAATGGAAATCGAAGAAATCACAGGCACGGAAATCAAAGAGGTGTTCGAATCGCTGCTGGAGCATGGAACGCTGGTCAGGCTGAGAGTGCGGGGCACCGGATACCAGCATTTGACCGTCGTTACCGGATTCCGCCGCAAGTTAAACAAACAGTATTTTCTCGCCGATTACACCGAAGGCTTCAAGGAAGCGGTGGCCGGAAAGAAAAATCTTCGGGCGGAGTTTGAATTCACCGGCTTTGAGGACCGGATCCTGCGCAGCTTCAGCGTCACCGGTGTCGACTTTTATAACGACCAGCTGTGTTTTGAATTTCCCAAAGTGATTCAGCGCCATCAGCGCCGAAAATATTTCAGGTTGGAGGCCCCCGCCGGTACAGTCGTCGAATTCAACTGCAGCGACAGGCAATGCAGCGAAAAGGTGGTGGACATCAGCCTTGGCGGGGCGCTTATTGCGCTGGTCAGCTTCGGGGATATCAGCCGGAAGCAGCTGCCGTTCGGAATCGGCGATGAGCTTCAGGATGTGACCCTTTGCTTCCCCACTGATTCGGGTGAAGAGAGGATCACCGTCAAAAGAGCATCCGTGGTGCGGTTCGACAAGGGAACGCCCGAGGCCGATACTTGCTGTGGCCTTCACTTTATCGAAATCGAGAGCGACGAGGCCCAGGCCCTTACCGATTTCGTTTATTATTACCAGCGCAAGTACCTGCGAACACGCGTTCGACCCGATCGGTAAACCCGCGTCTGAATGTTGCCCGGGTCGAAGGCATCCGGGCGCCGGATTCAGCTTCGGTTCGACGGTTTCTGCCAACCGATCGGCCGGAATTGACCCGGCAATACCGTCCGGCTGGCGCAGCTGCCATTTGCTCGTTGGTCTGCGCCCTGAGCGGCAGCAGGCGGTTAGATGTAATCTCCCCGGTTGAATTTCCAGGCTTCCGTGGACGCCGTAACCAGCGCCCGGTTCAGCACGTCCTTCAGCGGTTGCCCATCCGGCAGCGCTTTTAACAGCAGCTGCATCTTTTCTTTTTCCTCGGTCACCCGCTCCATGAGCGGCTGGATCTGCTTCAAGGAGCACTGCGGATCGCCGAGTTTGCACCGATAGTCATCCATCACATCCAGGAACCGCTCGATACGATCGATGCTGCGGCCGTCTGCGGCCGAGACCGCCGGCTGCAAGGTGGCCGGCTTCACCGCAGTCGATGGCGTCACCGAAGCGGTGCGGGTTTGGCCGTCGGTTTTTGCGGATGCATCTACGGTTTCTTTCAACACTTCGCCAAAGGTCGGTCCACCGGGTTTGTCTGCACCCGGTGCCTTTGGTCCGGCGGGTGGTTGCCCGGATATCGGCATGCCGTCAAGAATTTTCATACGATTACCCTCTACCGTTTATCGTTGTTACTTGCCATCATATCCAATTTTATCCTTGTGCCCCCCTATGCGGTGCGTGCAGCGCAAGACACCCTTGTCCCTGCATCTGAATCATGCAAGTTCCGTGCAATACCCGCACATATTCCGCCGTTTGGATGCGAATACAACAAATACAATTGATTTCAGTAAGTTAGGGGTTCTGGTGCAAGTTGCCGGCTACCGACGACAAAGACCCGAAGCCGGCAAGAGACGCACAGGGGGCAAAATGTGCCGGTTGCTGCGTTATTTTTCCGCCAAGGCCTTGTTCTTGCCTGATTGCTTGGCTTCATACAGGGCCTTATCCGCCCGGTCGATGATGGCCGTGGGCGTATCTCCTTTTTTGAAGGCGCTCACGCCGATACTGACGGTTAGCGACAGGGTCTCGCCTCCGTCACTGCCGTCAAGGGAGTAGCGGGTCGCGGCGAATTCTTTGCAGAGCTGCTTGGCTTTTTTATGGGCATTTCGCAGGGAGGCATGCGGCAAAACGACCACAAACTCCTCGCCACCGTACCGGCCAACGAAATCGTCACCGCGTATCTGCCGGCGGCAATTGCCCGCCACCGAGGCCAGCACCCGATCGCCGACCGTATGCCCGTGGGTGTCGTTTATGATTTTGAAATCGTCGACGTCGATCAGCATCAGCGAAAACGGCGACGGCACCGTGGCGTTGCGGTTCACCATCTCCTCGATGTAAAGATCGAATGTTTTGCGGTTGTAAACGCCGGTCAGGCCATCGCGCTCCGCCTCCGAGCGCACCTGCTCGAGCTCGTCCTTGAGACCGCTGACTTTGCCGGCAAGCTCTTTCATGCGGCTTTTATCGCGCTTGCTTTTTTCTCGGACGGTGTCACGCAGCTGCGATATTTCTTTTGTCAGCGTCTGTTTGATCTGCTTGAGGTCGTCGAGAAAACCAATCTTTTCGATCTGTTGGCTCTGGGTGATAATCTTGCGGTTGTAGTCCTGGTTCTCCGAATCAAGGGATGTGATGGCGCTGCTCAGCAAAGCGATGATGTCGCGAAACTCTTTTTCGCGATTCTCCAGGTACCGGTTCTGCTGGCGAACGTAATTTTTAATTTCGGCTTTCTGCCTTTTGAAACGGTCTTTTACAAAGGCAACGTTGGGTTCGGCAGCCAGATGATGCGACAGCGTCGAGATCTCTTTTTTAAACGCCTCGGAGTTGATTTCTTTCAGGTCGATGGCAAATTCCTGTATAAAGTGAAGCAAATGCTGAAGGCTGGCCAGAAAAAACTTCCGGCGTTCTTCGCACACACGCAGATCAGCAACCAGATTTTTGCCATCCGAACGGTTGGTGGTGGTTTTTTTTACGAGCTGCATGGCCCTGACCTCCCTTTGATGGTTGCCACCGCCGGCATGCTTCAGCGGTGGCGGCTGCGAGCCGGCGCTTTCACCTTGTTCGACGCTGATCGACCAGGATACCCATCGATTGCAGCATGTCCCAGGCCTTTTGCTTTTGCACCGAATCTTCGCTGCGCTGAACGACGATAATCGCCTTGATCACTTCATCGCTCAGACCGGCTTCTTTCAGACGGATCACGTCCTGAACGGTCGCGAATCTGACCGATTTAATTTCTTCTCCGTAAACGATTGTTTGCCGATCTTTCAGAAACGTCTGATCCTGTATCAACATCTGAATGGTTTGCTCGGTTATTCCCGATTTTTTCAGGGTCAGGATCTCCTCCACGGTAAATGCGCCGGTTTCGATGGTTTTTTCCTGGATCATCAGGCGAATCGTTTGGTCCTCGATCCCGGCTTCTTTGAGTAAAATCAGTTCCCGGCTGTCCAATCCCCATCCGGGCAGCGCAACAAACCACAGCAGAAAAGCGGTGAATATCAGAAGCGTTGTTTTCATCGGCTATTTCAAAAACTGTAACAGACTCGACTGCAGGATACGCGCAGCGGTAGCCAACGAGGTTTCATAGGCGTTCTCCAAGCTCTGCAGCTCGACAATCGCCTGGGTGACGTCGGCATCCTCGACGGCCGAGCGCATCTCTTCTATCCGCAGGTCCAGTCGGGCGTATTGATTTTCGAACGTCTCGAGTCGCTGGAACTGGACCGCCGCTTGCGCTCGAACCTGCTGCATCTGGTCGGCGGCATTGTTCAACGGATCGATCACCGCGGCTATCCGGGCGGTGGCGGCCGACGGATTCGGATCCTGCAATGCCTGCTGCAACAAACTGAGCTGGTAAAATAGATCCGTAAACGTGCGGCTGCCGTCGGCATTGAGATCGATTTGCAGGCCTTCGCCGATGATCAGCCGGAAGTCGCCGGTGTCCCCGTTGTAAGTTTCGTAGTCCACGACCGCCATCCCTGCGCTGTCGGCCGTCACGGTGAAATAGTAATCGCCATCGGCGATGGCTGCTCCCCCGTTGTCGAGACCATTCCAGGTGACCGAATTGACACCGGCGGTGCCGCCGCTGCCCGGCGTGATGCCGTCACCGACAGTGAGGGTGCGAAGCACGGAGCCATTGGCGCCGCGTATCTGGATAACCGCATCGGTGGCATCTGCCGCCAACCCGAAATCGATATCGGCGGGTACGCCGCCGTTGATCTCCACCCGATGAGCGAATGGCGGCACGTCGGTCTGATGACCGGCGTAGATGTAACGGTTGCGCAGTTTGCTGTTGGCCTGGCTGCGGAGCTGATCGCGAATATTTGCGATTTGCTCGGCTGCCACCGCTCGCAGGTTAGTGGAACCGGCAGCGTTTTCGATGGCAATATTGCGGGCCGTCTGGACACTCTCGGAAGCCGAGTCCAAGACGGTTTCACCGTATTTGAGTCTTGTTTTTCCGCGGCCGATGTTCTGCCGGTATTGCTCCAGAGAGGACAGAATTCTATGGTAGTCCAGTATTCTTCCCGTGGCGATCGGATCTTCTGAGATGCGCTGAAAATTCTTGCCCGTCGCCACCTTCTTTTGGGACTTCTGCAGAGCCTCGGTTTGCTTGAGAAGCTGTGCCGCTATATCGGCTGTCATCATTTTTGTCGTTACACGCATGGGATTTCCGCTATCTGACTATGTCCATGACGGTGTCGATCATCTCATCCACGGTGCTCACGAGCTTGGCCGCCGCGTCGAAGGCGTGCTGGAACTTGATCAGGTTGACCATTTCTTCCTCCAGTGAAACACCGGAAATCGACTCCCTAAAGTTATCCAAACTCGCCGTGACGGCGCTCTGGTGGTTGTGATAGGTGGTCGCCGCATTGACGGCGCTGCCCACATCGGTGACCAGGGCCCGGTAATAGTCGTCAAATGTCGCCGTGCCGCCTCCCATCGTTGGGGCGTGCTGCAAACCGGCAATTAAGACGGCATTGCCGCCGTCTCCGGGCGCGCCGGAGGCGGTTGCCGCTGCGGCGACCCGATTCGGGTCTGCCGCAACTGCAGCGTTCAGAGCCATGTCGGCGGCCGATGTTCCCGTAAAAAACACCTCACCCGGGTTGGCGAACCGGTCGAAGCCGGCCGTGTGCAAGGTGTTGACCTCGTTGATGATATTCTGCGCAAGATTATCGAGTCGGCTCAGATAGTCGACGATTTCGACATCTCTGGCCTCCAGCCAGCCGCCGAGTCGACCGCCGTTGACCTGGGCGGTGATATCAAAAGAGTTGCCGCTTGGATCGGTCCAGAAGATGTCGAGGTGACCCTGGGCATTGGTTTGCGCCGCCAATTGTGAGGCATTGTATCCCTGAACCAGGGCTTTGCCGTCACCCACCAGCACCGACACCCGTCCGATGTCGTCCTCAAAGGAATCAAGGTCGACTAGTGTGGACAGATCCCTGAGCAGCAGTGCCTGCTGATCCCGCAGGTCATTGGCGGCCTGACCGCTGATTTCGATTTCACCGATTTGGCGGTTCAAGTCGGCCAGCTGATTTGCGATCTGATTGATTGTTTCCACCGCACCGGCAATACTGAAGTCGAGTTCCACCTGCTGCCGGGCAAGGCCCGCCGACATCTGGTTGAGGGAAGTCGCCAGGAATCCGGTTTTTGTCAGCAGGGCCTCCCGTTCGGTATACCCCTCCGGATCAGTGGTCAGGTCCTGCCAGGCGTTCCAAAAATCGCTCATGGCCTGTTGAAGACCCTGGCCATCGGTTTCATCGAATATGGCTTCCACCCTTTCCAGGGCATATTCGCGGGCCTCCCAACGGCCCAGCGTCTGCTGCTCGGAATTGATCTGCGTCTCCACCAGCCGGTCGTATATCCTCTGGATTTCCATGGCGGTGACCCCGGTTCCAATTTGTCCCGGTGTGCCGCTGACGGCTTCGCCGGCTGCCAGATTCACCCGCTGGCGGCTGTAGCCGGGAGTGTTGACGTTGGCGATGTTGTGGCCGGTCACATGAATCGATTTTTGGTGCGTCAGCAGGGCATTGCGACCAAGATCCAGTAGTCCGATGATGCTACCCATGGTTACACCTCAAAGGAAATATGGCCGTGCAGCGCAGCCCCGGCAGTCCTGGTTGCCTGCACTTGCCCGTTTTCACGGTAGGTCTCTTCTCCCGGCAGCTTGCCGCCCAGCACATCCACGGAATTTTTCATCAAGTCGCGCAGGTGCCGGAGCAGCTCCTGGTTGGTTGTATTGTTCGCACGAACCTTCTCTATCACCGCCCGCAGCTGATACCGGCAGGCATTCAACTGTTCGCTTTCCGGGCCCGGCATCATCGCAATCAGCCGTGACACGGTCAGCTCCGCCGGGGGGACCTCAAACGCTCCCGAAAGACCCTCCATCAACTGCAGGCGTTCACCCTCCAGGTGCTGCAGACTATTCAGCAGGGCATCTTTTTTACCGACAGCGTCGACAAACCGTTCGAAACGCGCTTCGACAGCCGCCTGTCGCTGCTGGTTCAAAAGCGCCAGAAGCGTCTGGTATTCATCGGCTTCTGCCGCCATTACCCGGCACAAGCTGCCGAGTTGTTCCTTTATCTCGGGTCTTCCCATTGTCTGCCCTGCATCAGTCGATTTCATCCAGGAAGGACTGCTTCAACAAGTGAAACGCAATTTTCCGATCGTCCGG
>JAHEIV010000144.1 GCA_024639205.1 Deltaproteobacteria bacterium
AAATACATCAGCACACAAAAGGATTAGTACCATGAAGCCCGAAGAGATCGAAAAACAAAGCTTTCAAATCATCGAAAAAGAAGCCGGTCCCCATCGGTTTTCCAGGCAGCAATGGCCCATTGTACGGCGAATCATACACACGACCGCTGATTTTGAATACCTGCAGAGCATGCGATTTCACCCGGATGCGGTCTCTGCCGGAATCGAGGCCATCCGCAGCGGTCGAAGCGTTATTACCGACACCAATATGGCCCGGGTCGGTATCCGCAGCAGGGATCTGCAGAATTTCGGTATTGGGGTCGATTGCCTGATGGACGATCCGCAGATCCACCGGATCGCACAACAACGGCAAACCACCCGGGCTGCTGCGGCCGTCGACGCGGCAGTTGCGGACATGGATGGGGGCATCTACGTGATCGGCAATGCCCCGACGGCATTGATGCGGCTGATCGAACTGATCCAGAAAAAAGAAGCCCGCCCGGCACTGGTGATCGGCCTGCCCGTGGGTTTTGTCAATGCGTCCGAATCCAAGACGGCTCTGGCAAAACTGGATCACCCCTATATCACCAACGATGGAAGAAAAGGCGGATCCAACGTGGCGGCCAGCGTGGTGAATGCACTGATTCTCATCGCGGGGCAGCAACCATAAGCGCTACGCTTGTTCGCATCCGGTAAACAGGCAGTGTCTGGACATCGACCCAAGAAACTTCGCAGCGGTTTTACAACCGGCGCGGCCGCGGCTGCCGCAGTAAAAGCCGCTTTGACTCGGATCCTGGAAAACCATTCCCCCGCGAAGGTCCGCATCGAAGCGCTCAGCGGAGAGCCCCTTTCGATATCCGTATATCGATGCCGTGCGGAAGGAAGCGCCGCGGCTGTTTGCAGTGTCATCAAGGACGCCGGGGACGACCCGGATGTCACGCATCGGGCTGAAATCGGCGTCCGGGTCGCGCTGCTGCCTGAAGTGTTGGCGGCCGGAGCGCCCTGGGATGTCAGAATCACCGGAGGAAAAGGCGTCGGCCGAGTCACCAAACCGGGATTGGAAGTGCCGCCCGGTCAGCCGGCCATCAATCCTGGCCCCAGGGAGATGATCACACGGTCGGTAGCAGAAATGCTGGAAAAGCACCGAACGAACCGTCCGGTTCACGTTGAGGTTTTTGTCCCGCAGGGGGAAGTGCTGGCCCGCAAGACGCTGAACGCCAGGCTGGGCATCGTTGGCGGTCTTTCGATTTTGGGTACCACCGGAATCGTAAAGCCCATGTCCCACGAAGCGTATGTCGCCACGATTCAATCCGCCGTGGCCGTGGCAAAGGCCAGCGGTAACGATGAGGTCGTATTTACCACCGGACGGCGCAGTGAACGATTCGCTCAAGCCCTTTTCACAGGGTTGCCGGAAGAGGCGTTCATTCAAATCGGTGATTATTTTCAGCTATCGATGAAAATGGCTGCAACCTACGGCATAAAAAACGTGACGCTGGCGGTGTTTTTCGCCAAGGCCCTGAAGATGGCCCAGAAAATTCCCCACACCCACGCTGCCAAGTCCAAATTGTCGCTGCACCGTCTTGCCGACTGGGTCTTTGAGATCACCGGCAGCCGCAGTATGGCGAAGCAGATCCGCAGGGCAAACACTGCCAGGCACGCATTTGAACAACTGGTTCCGGGGCATGTGGAGGTTGTTGCAGATATCGGTCGCCGGATGCAGGCGGCCGGAAAGGAATTTTCAGGCCCGGCAGCGGTTGTCGCCGGCGTCATTTTCGATTATGAAGGCAAGGTGGTGTATCATTCACGCATGCGAGCTGCGCAATGATTCAAACAGGAGGAAGATCCAGTCATGATAGCGGTTGAAGTCATCGGTATGGGCATTTCGCCGGATGATTTGACGGACAATCTTCAAACCTTGATCCGCCGGGCGGACATACTGGTCGGCGCCGAGCGGCATCTGGAAACCTTTTTGGATGTGCCGGCCCGCAAACAAATATTGAAAAGAGATCTGAAAACGGTCACCGGAAAAATCAAACGCTGGATGAAAACCCGCAAAGTGGTCGTGCTGGCATCCGGTGATCCGCTTTTTTTCGGTATCGGTTCCTACTTGACCGGCGCTCTGGGTGCGGAAAACGTCGTGATCCATCCCAATGTGTCGTCGGTGGCGGCCGCTTTCGCACGGATCAAGATCCCCTGGCATGACGCCGTCACTCTCAGCTTGCACGGACGTCGTGGATACCGGGAATTTTTGGATGCTGTAAGGCAACGGGCGCCGGTCGCCGTTCTGACCGATCCGGAAAATAATCCTCGCCGGCTTGCCCGGCTTTGCCTGGACAACGGCATCGTCGACCTGGAAATGTGCGTCCTGGAGCAGATGGGGACCGACAAGGAACGCTGCCGGTGGGTCCAACTGCCCCGGGTCGCACGGTTGCGATTTCGCGAACCGAACCTGGTCGTGTTTCGACGCAACCGGGA
Source organism: Deltaproteobacteria bacterium (assembly GCA_024639205.1). Lineage (GTDB taxonomy): Bacteria > Desulfobacterota > Desulfobacteria > Desulfobacterales > SG8-13 > SG8-13. Next base: position 2,455 of record JAHEIV010000144.1, read on the forward strand.
AAATGGCCGCACGTTGCGAGCCGCGCACCTGGGTATGCCGGAAGAATGGTATCGTCACGATCACGGAGTCATCACCAAGGCGGAAGTTCGGGCCGTAACGCTGGCAAAGCTGCAGCTAACCGACGGACTGGTGCTCTGGGATCTGGGAGCCGGCAGCGGATCGATCTCCGTGGAAGCGTCCGTGTTCATCCGCAACGGCCGCATCGTGGCCGTCGAAAAAGATGCCCGGCGAATCGAACAGATCCGTTCAAACGGACAGCGGTTCGGCGTACGCAACTTAAAGGTCGTGCAAGCCGACCTGCCCGACGGGCTGTCCTCACTGCCGCGACCGGATCGCGTTTTTATCGGCGGCGGCGGCAAAAAGGTCCGCAACATCATCCGGGCGGTGGCAGAATATCTCAAACCGGAAGGCATTGTCGTGGTAAACACGGTACTGATTTCCAGCCTTCAGGCGGTCAGCAATGAACTCAAACGCAGCGGATTTGAACCCGCCGCAGTTCAGATCCAGATCAATCGAAGTCGATCCATGCCGTGGGGAGCCCGGTTGGAAGCGGAGAATCCGGTGTGGATCATCTCGGGCAGACGCCCACCGAAGAAGCATTCAGGGAAGGATTCACATCGCGAAAAATGATGGGACGGGACAAAGATGAACGCAGACGACAAGGATAGCCGCCGACATCCCGTGCTGTTTGTCGGAGCAGGTCCGGGAGATCCCGAACTGATCACCGTCAAGGGACAGAAGGCGCTGATGGACGCGGACGTGGTGATCTACGCAGGTTCACTGGTCCCGGATGCGCTGTTGCAGTGGACCCGAAGCGCTGCCGATCGGATCAGCAGCGCTTCGATGCACCTGGGGCAAATCGTCACAGCCATCGAGACGGCCTTTCAAACAGGCAAACGGGTGGTGCGGCTGCATACCGGTGATCCGAGCCTGTATGGCGCCGTTTTCGAGCAAATGGCCGAACTGCAGCGTCGATCCATTCCCTACCGGGTGATCCCCGGGGTGACGGCCGCATTTGCAGCCGCCGCGGCCATGGGAATCGAATACACGCTGCCGGAAATCTGCCAGACACTAATCCTGACGCGCATGGGTGGTAAAACACCGGTCCCGGAATCCGAACAGCTCGAATCCCTTGCCCGGCACCGGGCTTCCATGGCCATCTACCTGAGTGCAGCGCTGGCGGATCCGGTGGCCGATATTCTTACAAAGCATTACGGGCAAAAGGCTGCTTGCGCAGTAGCCTACCGGGTCAGCCAACCGCAGGAGAGGATCGTGTTTACGACGCTGGACCGTTTGGGGGCAACCATCCGCGACGAGAAGATCACACGACAGGCACTGATCATCGTGGGACGAGTTCTGGCGGTTCAGCCTTCTTCGCTGCAGCACAAATCGAAACTCTACGATAGCGAATTTTCGCACGGGTTCCGTGAATAAATGTCATCCCACCGACCATATGCCATCTGGGCCGTAACCATGAACGGGGCCGTCCTGGGCCGAAAAATGCAGCAGCTGCTGCCCACGTGCGACCTGTATCTCTCCGGATCCGTGTGGTCGGCGCAAAACCGGCAAATCAAGGAGCGGAGCCAGGTTTTTGAGCGGCTGTCGGAAAGCGTGTCTCCGGTGTTTCGACACTACCGGGGCCACATCTTCATCATGGCTGCCGGAATCGTGGTCCGCACCCTTGCACCGTTGATCCGGCACAAGGCCCAGGATCCGGCTGTGGTGGTCGTCGACGACAGCGGCCGGCACGTTGTCAGCCTGCTTTCGGGGCATATCGGCGGTGCCAACGCCCTTGCTGAAACCATAGCGGAGCGCATCGGCGCCACACCGGTGATTACCACTGCCACGGATGTCAACCAACTGCCGGCCATCGATGTGATCGCCGGCGAACTGGGTCTGGAAATCGAAAATTTCGACGCCGTAAAGTCGGTCCACATGGCCCTGCTCAACGGTCGCAAGGTTGTGCTGCATGATCCCTACGCCATACTTGGCAATCGATTGCCCCAACGGTTTATTGCCGCCAGGGTGGATCTGACGGCGGCAAGGCCGGATGAGCCCACCGCTGAGCAACCAGGGGTATTCGTAGATGACCGTCAAGTTGATTTGCCCCCCCACGTGCTGGTCTTGCGGCCCGCTACGCTGGCCGCCGGCATCGGCTGCAACCGCGACACGCCCAAGCGCGAAATTCGAGACCACCTGCTGCAAGTTATGACCGCACACCGGCTGGCCTTCAAAAGCCTGATCGGACTTGCATCGATTCACATCAAACACGATGAACCCGGGTTGATAGAAACGGCCGAGGAACTTGGCCTGCCGATCCGATTTTTTCAACCGAACGAGCTGGAACGCGTCGAGGGAATTCAGAACCCGTCGGCGGTGGTGACCCGGCACACAGGAGTCAGCAGCGTATGCGAAGCAGCAGCCATACTCGCGGCAAACCGGGGAAAGCTGATCGTCCCCAAGCAGACGACACCCAGCGTGACCGCGGCGATCGCCCGCATTCCCTTTACATCGTAGGCATCGGCCCGGGCAGTCCGCAGCACATGTCCCGGCGTGCCCACCAAGTGCTGTCCGACGTGGACACGGTGGCCGGATACGACACGTATATCGAGCTGGTCGCTCCCCTGATTGCCGGCAAGCATATCATCCGCAGTGCCATGACCCGGGAGGTGGAACGAGTGGCGGCCGCCATCGACAACGCCCTGCAGGGGTACGCCTGCGCGTTGATCTCCAGCGGGGATCCGGGGATTTATGCCATGGCGGGCCTGGCTTTTGAGATGTGTCGGGAAAGGCAGATCGCGGTGACGTCGCCGGTTTCCAGGGGTTCGAAGCCCCCAGATGCCCCCGGACTGGTGGTGGAGGTAGTCCCCGGCATCCCGGCCTTGAGCTCCGGCGCGGCCTTGCTGGGAGCGCCGCTGACTCATGACTTCGCGGTCATTAGCCTCAGCGACCTGCTGACACCCTGGGAGACCATCGCCCGGCGCATCGAAGCAGCGGCCGTTGCCGATTTCGTGGTAGTGATATACAATCCCCGCAGCCGGCGGCGAAAAGACCAGTTGGCCAAAACCCAAAAAATCTTGTTGAAGTATCGCAACGGCCGCACACCGGTCGGCATCGTTTCCCGTGCGTATCGCGACGGACAGGATGTGCGCATCGTGGCGCTGGAGGACCTGCATGCCGCAGCGGTGGACATGCAGACGACGGTGTTCGTCGGCAGCAGTTCCTCGTTCCAATATCTCGATTTTATGGTAACCCCAAGGGGGTATGCCGCTAAATACGACATGAAAAGGTAAATCGGAACTCATGCGCGGGCACGTTCAGGTATACACCGGTGACGGGAAAGGCAAAACCACCGCGGCCCTCGGGCTGGCCGTTCGGGCGGCCGGCGCCGGACGGAGGGTTTACATCGCTCAGTTTATCAAATCGAATTATACCAGTGAGATCAAAGCGTTGAAGCGGTTCTCCGATCAGATCAGGGTAGAGCAGTTCGGAAGACGGGGGTTTATTCGGGGCCGACCGTCGTCCGAAGATATCCAGGCCGCCGGAAAAGGGTTGGATCGGGTCAGGGAAATTTTTCAAACAGGAGAGTTCGACATCGTTATCCTGGACGAGGCCAACGTCGCCGCCGCCCTCGGCCTATTCCCGCTGCAGGAGCTGCTGGAGATGATTTCCTCCCGACCGGAGCATATCGAGGTGGTGATCACCGGAAGAAACGCCAGCCCGGAAATCATCGCCGCCGCCGACCTGGTCACGGAAATGAAGGCCGTGAAGCACTATTACAAGCACGGCGTTAAGGCTCGAGTGGGGATTGAGAAATAGCCCCCACCGGCGGCGTTGCCGCTGATGGGTTACAGAAAGACAGCGAAATGAACGATAACAATCCGAAAGCACCGTGCATTGCCGTGCTGGGAACCGGCTCGGAAGTCGGCAAAAGCATCGTGGCCACCGCGCTGTGCCGGATCTTCTCCGATCGCGGCATTCAGGTCGCCCCATTCAAAGCCCAGAATATGTCCAATAATTCGGGCGTCACCCCGGAAGGGCTGGAAATGGGTCGGGCTCAAATCGTTCAGGCCGAAGCTGCCCGGATCCCGCCCCGGGTGGACATGAACCCGATTCTGCTCAAGCCCACCAGTGACGTGGGGGCTCAGGTCATTTTGCTCGGCAGGGCCGTCGGCAACAGCAGTGCCGGAGAATACCACAGCCACAAGAAAGAGTTGTTTTTCGAAGCCTGCCGGGCCCTGGACCGACTGCGAGAGCAACAGGAGCTGATCGTCATGGAAGGCGCCGGATCCTGTGCCGAAGTCAACCTGATGTCCCACGACATCGTCAACTTCAAAATGACCGAACACGCCGGTGCCCCGGTCATACTGGTGGCCGATATTCATCGCGGCGGCGTCTTCGCCCAGATCGTCGGAACCCTGGCATGTCTGCCGCCGGAAAAGCAGGCTCGGATCGCCGGTGTACTGATCAACCGGTTCCGGGGGGATATTCAATTGTTTTCGGAAGGTGTCGAGTGGATCGAACACAAAACCGGCAAGAAGGTGTTCGGCGTGCTGCCCTGGTATGATCACATTACCATTGAATCGGAAGACTCGGTGGCAATCGAAAGCCCGGATCGGGTGCCGGACCGGCAAATCGAGCGCCCGGCGGTCGCCGTGATCCGATTGCCCCACATCTCGAATTTCACTGATTTCGATCCGCTGCTGGGGATCCCGGCGCTTCACCTTTATTTCCTGGAGAAAGTGCAGGATTTGAAGGCTTTCGCGGCGGTCATTCTGCCCGGCTCCAAAAACACGCGCTTTGACCTGCGGTGGCTGCATGACATTGGCTGGACTGCCGAAATTCGCCGGTTTGTAGACCGCGGCGGTCACTTGCTGGGAATCTGCGG
>JAHEIV010000145.1 GCA_024639205.1 Deltaproteobacteria bacterium
GGGCCTGGGTTTGCTGCCGAACGGCCGCTGGCTGCGCCTGCTCCTGGATCTCTTTCAACTCCTTGCGGGTTTGTTTGATTTCGGCGGTGGCCCGGGCCTCCCTCAAAGCGATGCCTCGCATCCTGTCGGCGTGTCGGGAAGCGTCGATGATTGCGGTGTTGCCGGGATTGGCGGCTTTCATTTCATCGAGAATGCTGGAAATTTCAATATAATCATTTGTTTTCCACACAATGATGGTGGCGTCGATGTGCCCACTGTTGTCTTGGTTGTATGAATCCAAGATGCCCAGATAAAAAATTCCACTGACAGCTGCGGTAAATGTGCGGCCGCTAACACCGGGGAATACAGCGCCGTAGAACCGATCACCGATGATTTTTGCGAATCTTGCACTACCGGGACCGCTGTAGCCGCCGAATTGCTTTAGTCGAACGCGTCCAGTGGCTATGACGGTGTAAGTATCCCCTTTAGCCAGAAGGATGCCGGTGTCCTTTTTTTTCTGATGACCATAAATGCGAACGGTTTTCGTTTGCTGGATGGCTGAAGTCGCTGATGCAGGGATAAACGGTGCCGGGACTGCCGTGCATCCAAGATAAACGATCCATAAGAATAAGCAGAAGAGCTTTGGAAGTGGAGATTTGAATCGATTCGGTTTCATAGCATGCCGCCTTGGAAAGACCATTCTTACCATGATTATCGCGACCCTGGTACTATTTTTTGGATTCTCAACGCGCCGGCAACAGGGGTTTCAGCGGGTGTCGGATTTTCGGCACACCGCCACCAGGGTCAGATCATCGAATGGTTCGGCGCCGGCGATGTGGCCGGTTATTGTCCGGAGGATGTTATCGACCATCGATCCGGAATCGACGGCCGGTGTTTGCAGGGCTTCCGCCAGCCGATCCCGGCCAAACATTTCCCCGTCCGGATCCTGGGCGTCGGTGACACCGTCGGTGAAGGCGAACAAGGTGTCGCCGGGCTGCAGCCGGACTTGAGCCACCCGGTATTCGAGATCCGGCAGCATTCCCAGGGCCGGGCCGGTGGGTTTGAGTCGTGCGCTGATCTCTCTCCGGTTTATCACCATCGGCGGTTCGTGACCACAGTTGACGTAAGTCACTGAACCGGTTTCGGCATCGAGGGCACCTAAAAAAAGGGTGGCAAACATGCCGGTGTCACCGTGGGTGTTGGCGATGTAGTTGTTGGTCTGCCGGATGGTGTTCAGCAGGGAAGACTCCTGGCAGACCTGCGGATTTTCATGCCGGGAGCAGCCTTGTTCGAAGTCCTGTAAGGAAAAGGCCCGGATCAGGCTGCGGATCAAGGCCATGAAAAGGGCGGCACCGACTCCCTTGTCGCAGACATCGGCGATGACCACTCCGATGGTTTTTTGATCCTCCAGCCAGAACAGGTCATAGAAATCGCCGGCCACCTGGCGGGCCGGTTTGAAGGTTGCGTTGATTTCCCATCCGGCAGGAGAAGGCAGGGTGGTCGGGAAAAACCCGGACTGGATTTTGCGACCGATCTCCAAGTCCCGCTCGGCGACTTCTCGGGCTCTTTGGGTTGCGGCGTGGGTGTGCGCATTTTTCACCGCGCTGGCGATGTGCAGGGTGATCAGGGCGAAGAACACCATCAATAGCGGCCGGATCACCGGCAGCATAAAGTTGACCGTAAATATCAGCAGGCCGGCCAGGCTGAAGTAGGCGCCGGCAACACCGATCGTTCCCAGTGTAAAAAAAATGGCAGAGCGGTGAAAGGATAGCAGAGTAACGATCAGCAGCAGCAGCAGTTCAATCATCAGCACAATCCAGTCGGAGGGCTCCCGCAGGAAGGACTGGGTGAGGATGGTGTGCAGGCTGTTGGCGTGGATCCCGCTGAGCGGAAAGTACGGGTCGGTTGGCACCTGCCCCACGTCCGTCGAGCCGGTGGAAACATCGGAAACCAGCGCAATTTTACCGGAAAGTTCATCGCGCCACAGGGCCAGTTCGCTGGGGTCATCGGAGGCGAAATATACATCGGAAAAGTGATAGTGCTTCATCCGGCCCCATGGACCGGCAAAGTTGATCCGCATGTTCCCGTGACGATCCACCGGTATCCGGATGTCCGTTCGGGTGGATCGATTCGGCAGCCGGGCGCTTTGCAGAACAATTTGACCGGGCTTGATGATCAATTTGTCAACCGGTACATCCAGGTAGTCGCAGACGACCCGCAGGGAAAAGGACGGATAGTAAGCACTGCCGTAATGAACCATCAGCGGCAGGCGGCGGAAAACACCATCCGGATCGGGCTGCAGGTTCAAATATCCGGTTCCCCTTGCGGCTTCGGAAAGAGGAAGGAAGGTCACCAGAGGGTGGCGGCCGGTGAAGAACATTTCCGCCTTCCAGTTTTCGGCAACCGGCCAGCTGGTATGTTGCAGGAACCGGCGAATTTGAGGATCGGTGTCGGCTGTTTGTATAACGGTATCGGATAAATCGAGTTGAAAAGCCATGCCGATATAAACATTGCCCGCGTTGCGTGCCGCCTGAATCAGATCGGCATCTTCTTGCGGCTGCAAGTGCCCACCGAATATAAAGTCGTACATTTGTGAAGCTGCATTTACTGCCGTAAGATTGCGGATCATCCGGGCATGATGGCTGCGGTTCAGGTAGTAGGTGCCCAGGGCACCGAGACTGGTATTGTCGATGTCGATTAAGACGATCGTGTCGTCATAGGGCAGTCGAAAGGCAGCCGAGTCGGCTTTAACCTTGAGCAGGTAGTCACCGGTTTTCTCATGCCAGGGCTCGAAGACATTCGGAAGGATAAAAAAACAAAGATGCGCCGTGAAAAAAGAAAAAGCAATCCACAGGAGGGTTACCCTGCGCTCGATTTCCTTATCGATGATCAATCGTAAACGTCCTGCTGTAAAAATCAGAGGCCGATATTTCCATCGCGATTCGCGAGAGGTTGGGCAATTCCGGTTTGGCGTCTTCGGCAAAGCCGCGAAAATTTCCTCCCAGACGGATGGGACGTTCCGCAGGAGCGGTCAGCCTGCGACGTTTTTTTTGGAGTCGGTTGATTTCAGACAGGAGGTCCCGGCCGAAAGCGTCGCGCTTTGACTTCTCCATGGAGGCAGACAGGTTTTGGCAAAGCGTTTCCAGGTTCTCCAGCGGACGGGCCGAGACAAGCAGGTAGAACGTTTCAATACCGGTAACCTCATCGAGACTGAACCATCGGCTGCCACCGGGCACCCTGTGCTGGACGCCCGCCGCGGTCCGGGATCCGGAACCCTGTGCAGGCAACATCACCACCAGCTCATTTTGGGAACTGCGGTAAATAAGATACAGGTGGCAGTCCGTCTGTGGCTGCAGGAATATTTTAAGCCGGTCACCGGAGTGCAGCACTGCATTTTGATCGACCGACAGAAGCTGCGAATTTTTCTCCGGTCCTGTCAATGCGCCGAAAGCCCACAGAAAGCTGATCTTGGTTCCTTGGGTCGAGTCGGCCCAAACTGGGGGCAAGGTAAGACAATAGAGGATTGCGCACGCCGCGCACAGCGGTATGGTTTTCTTCAACCGTTTCATGGAACCACCTCCTGTCCTCCATGGAATTCGTTATGGAAGTGAACGAACTGCTCGCACGTAATTATCCTGGTTAAATCCTCTTTCCCACCCACCCGAGATGACCTGACGTTTTTCGGTCCAACGGCCCCTTGTGATCTGCCCCTTGCTGAAGTCCACAAGCCAGGCTTCCAAGCGGTTATCCGCTTTTCCATATTCACTTATGTCGGCGCTCCAGCAGCGTTTCTGTCGGGTACTGAATAGAGGATCGACGTGCCGATCATTTGTTTTTTTCCGGTTGAGGAGTGAAGCCAGCTCTTCGATGGTGGGGATGCGCCAGTCCGAGTGTCCGGCAAAGCGCTTCTTGTTCAATTTCTTCACATGAACCGTGGCCGGCCCGAAACGCATGGTCGAACCGGAACCGGCTTTTACCCACATAAGCCCCGTCTTGAAATCAGTGATGGTTCCGTTTTGATTGTCGACAAGCCGGTTTTCGAAGGCGGCCAGCGGATTCAGCTTGTTGTCGAAGAAGCCGTTTACAGTAAGCATCCGCGAGATGTCGTCATCCCAAAGAACCTGTTTGCCTGATTTCCGGAGGGTGATCGGGGCCTGCTCCATTTTTTTTGGGATTGATGCGGTCATTTGCGGTTCAGAAGAGGCCGCAGGTTTTTGCGGGTGCCACCCGCCCGATTTGGCGGTTTTGGTTTTTTCTTGCCGAATCCCTGTCCAGTGCGTCTCCTTTTGACGGGCAGCTGCCCTGAGTTTTTCGTCTTCACTGGAATAGGGGTTGTCGGTGCCGTAGGCTGCAAGAAACAGCGACCAGACCTGGGTCTTTTCGGCAGGAAGCAATTCGGCGCTTTTTTCGTATGTAACGGCCTTTTTGTAGGCTGCCGCCATCTTTTCCTGCCAGATTTGCCACTGTTCCTTGGCCTCCCGGCGTTTTTGGATCAGGGTTTCATAGTCCGGGATGCTGCCTGTCTCCGGCGGCAGGGAGGGCTTTGCAACCGCCGCCGGGGGAAGGGGGGCGGCGGTCTGCAGGGCAAAAACAAAATCTCCCTTATCCAGCTTGGGATTGTTGATCTTGCCGAACTGTGGATGCTGGGATTTTTTGGAGTAATCGATGACTTTTTCCTGCAGGTAGTAGCCCAGTTCTTCACCGGTGACATAGCCGTCCTGATTTAGATCAGCGAACCGGTCTCTGATTCCCTGAACAAAAACGTCCTTGAAGACCGATCGGTCCGGAACCTGCTCGCTCTCGGTCCCCGAAGTGATAAACTGTCGCACCGGGTAGGCCACTTTTTCCTGAATATATGGTGATGGCTTCGAGCGAACCATCTGAAATATGGCACCTGAAAAACAGGAATCGAAAGCCATTATAACGTGCTTGGAATAAATCTGTTTGGACACGGTTTCCACCTGGCGCATGCTGATCGCACGTCCCATGAATCCGATCAGGTCTTTCTGGGGATCAGGAGCGTCCACCGGAACCAGATAACCCAGTTTTGTGCCGTCAGCTTCTTCGAGCGTGTGGCCGTGACCGGAAAACCAGAACAGGATTGCCAGGTCTTTTTTCCGACCAGGGCCGGCGACCAAAGAATTCATGGCCCTGCGAAGGGTTAGGCTGTCAGGCTCTTCCAACAAATTGACCGTCCACCCGAAGGCTTTGAGCAAAGCCGCCACTTCTCTGGCATCCTGGGCGGGATTAGGCAGGCGGGGCCAACCGGCGTGATAATCCCCACAACCGACCACTAGCGCGTGGTAACCGCTATAGAGTTGAAGCTGCTTTGTTGCCCCGTCGGCACCTTTAGCGTTTACGACAATGCCGCGGGTGGCGGCGATAACCACAGCAGACGCGAGCAACACCACTACGGCCAGGGTGAAAAACCGTCCGGTTAACCGGGACGCTCGTCCCAAGGGCCACACTCCTTTCGTCTGCATCAGAATTTTTGCAGCACCTTTTTTGCGGTGCTCCTGATTTGGCTTCGCGATGACGCTTGCTACGGCCGGCTGACAATCAAGCAGGTGTCTGAAGCAAGCTGAACCGGACTCTGATCTTGCTTGCCACCAGACGGGATTGATCCGCTGGCTGGTCGAGCCACTGTTATACCACGGGTTCGCATCCGAATGGCCCCCTGGGTGTCGGCAGTCATTTCCGAATAAAAACCGCCGGTGCCGGCCTTGAGGGTTTCTTTCAAATCCGTGAACTGATTCGTTGAGGCCATCACCGTGACGACATCCGTGCCGTAGGGTGGTTGTACTTCCAGTTCTTCGTAACGGCCGACGACCCGTGACCTGCCGGCCGTGATGCGGTTGTCCCGGTCGTGGGGGTTGGGAAAGAGCAGGGTGTTCATTTTTTTCTGCCCGCCCGATCCGGTATCGGTGGAAGAAAGATAGATCACCTTGATATAGCAATCCCGCGATGCTTTTACCAGAAACCGGATCTTCTCCCCATGGCGGTAGGTGGCTCCCTGGCCTTTTTCCGGCCGGATGGATACGCTGAAGTCCGGATTCTGACCGCTGTTCTTCAGATCGTCGCTGGTCAGGGCCAGAAAGTAGTCCTGCTGAACCTTGTCGGCCAGCTGCAGCAGAATCTGCTGCAGCTGGCTGTTTTGGTGAGTAAGCTGGGCGATCTGCTCCTGCTGTCGATTCGACTGCCGGCGCATCTCTGAATCGACATCCTGCTGCCGCGCCTCCAGACGCAGGATCACATCACGCATCTGTTCGTATTGCTGCCGGCTGCGATCATCGGTGGCACCGACCTTCTGGTCGATAGCCTTTAGCAGCCGACCGTAGTGCTCCATTTGTTGATTGTAAATCGCCATTTGCCGGTCGAGCACCAGGGCAATCCGCTTGACCCCGTCCTTGATCTCTTCTTGCCGGTTCTCCAGACGGTCGGTCACCTCATTGATGTATTTCTGCTGTTCCATCTGCCGGTCGGCCTGATTCCGGGCGATGGTCAGCAGCACCCAATGTCGGCGGTTTCGCGAGTCGGTGTACCGGTCCTTTTCGGTGACACCGGAGAGCACCTTACGGGATGTCACCAGCAGCGAGCTGGCGATCTGTTCTTCCTCGTAGCGGCCTGTTTTCAGCAGCCGGTTTTCAAAATCCGACTTCAGCGACACGGAAAGCTGGTAGCAAAGCTCATCCAGGGCGCGATCTTTGGCCAGCCGCATGGCATCGTAATCGGGAGTTTTGCCCCTGAATTCAGCAAAGCTGACGCCGTAGTAGACACCGGCAAGATTCAGGCGGCCGTTCACATGGTCTTGCAGCCACCGGGGAGAGGCGGCCGTCGCTTGGGGGGGCATACAGACAGACAGGAGCACAAACCAGGCCCCTGCGGCAAGCAGCAGAACGCGATGGATTTTCATCACCGGCTGATTCCTTGCTTGTGGGTTTGGATTTCAGGTTCGCATCGCCAATTTGATTCTATCATACATTCGGTGGATTACCACCTGAATTTTGCACCTTGCCGCCGCCGATCTTCCCGGGCTGCAAGCGCACCAGGCCCCACAGCTGGCTCAGCAGCATGCCGGTGAGCATCAGGGTGCAGCCGAGAAAACCGCGTCCGGTGAGGGTTTCGTCGAGAACGATCCATCCGCCGATGGCAGCGAACACTGCCTCCAGGCTCAGCAGAATGGCGGCATGCGCCGGGTGAGCTTTTCGTTGGGCCACAACCTGCAGGGTGTAGGCCACGCCAACGGAAAGGGCGCCGCCATATAAAATCGGCAGGGCGGCCCGGGTGATGCCGACCAGGGTGATCGTTTCGAACCCGATTGCGGTGGCCAGGCTCAGCACCGAG
>JAHEIV010000146.1 GCA_024639205.1 Deltaproteobacteria bacterium
GATCCGGATTCGGCTTCAACAACCGTACGTCAAACCGGAGCTCTGCATCGGCTGCGGCGTGTGCGAGCACGAATGCCCGGTGCGCGGGAAACGCGCGATCCGGGTAACGGCTGAAAACGAAACCCGAAATCGCCGGAACGCGCTGCTGTTGAGAACCTGAAAAGCAATAGCACTCAACCGTGCTGCCCGGAAGCGACCACCTGACCACCTCTTCGCGCAACGGCGTGAAAAAGAACAGATAGGAGAAAGTTCGCATGAAACCCAAAAGTACGCATTGCAACCGCAGGTCCTTTTTAAAAGTCGCCGGATTGACAGGTCTTGGATCGATGTTGAGCCCTCTGGCAGCCAGAAAGAGCTCCCTTGCGGCAGAAAAGCTGGCAGCCGACAACCTTCCCATCGCCAAACGCCCTTTCGGCCCAACCGGTGAAAACGTTTCAATGCTGTCTCTGGGGGGGATATTCGACATCCCCAATAACCAGTTGTTGCTGAAACAGGCCGTGCGCTGGGGGGTGACCTACTGGGATACGGCAACTTCCTACATGGGAGGTGACAGCGAAAGGGGAATCGGCAAGTATTTTTCGCGGTTTCCTGAGGACCGCAAGAAGATCTTTCTGGTAACCAAGTCCGGCGCCTGGACCCTCAAGGGTATGAACCGACACCTGCAGCGCTCACTGGAACGGATGCAGACCGACACCATCGATCTGTTGTTCGTGCACGGGATCAACGATATCGGTGAGATGAGCGACGATATCAAACGCTGGAGCGAGAAAATGAAATCCGAAGGCAAGATCCGCTTCATCGGTTTCAGCACCCACAGCAACATGGAAGAGTGCCTTCACGATGCACCCGCTCTTGGCTGGATCGACGGTATCATGATGACATACAATTATCGACTGATGCACACCGACAAGATGCGCGCCGCGGTGGACGCCTGCACCGAAGCCGGAATCGGTCTGACCGCGATGAAAACCCAGGGGGGCGGACAGGTTCGCACCCACAATGAAACGGAGTTGAAACTCGCCGGCCGGTTCGTGAAGAAAGGTTTCACAAACGAGCAGGCCAAGCTGAAGGCGGTGTGGGAAAATCCGCAGATCGCCAGTATCTGCTCCCAGATGCCGAGCCTGTCTCTGCTTTCCGCCAACGTTGCCGCAGCAGCAAACCAGACCCGTTTGGGGGTGAGAGGCCATCGCCTGCTGCGCAGGTACGCTGCCGAGACCGCCTCGAGCTATTGCACCGGCTGCACCCGTATCTGTGGATCGGCAGTGCAGCAGTCGGTTCCCATCGGTGATGTGATGCGCTGCTTGATGTACAGCCGCTCCTATGGCGACCCCGAAAGGGCCCGATCCGAGTTTCAACATTTCGGCCCAACCGTGCACCGCCGGCTGGTCCAAATCGACTTCACCGAGGCGGAAAAGCGGTGCCCCCAGGGACTGCCCATCGGAAAGCTGATGCGCCAGGCCGTCGATGAGCTGTCCTGACCCGCATTTTTGATAACTATTTATCAACCATACTGAAAGAATCAGCGGCATAAGGCGTCAAATAGTCAGGGGTTAAAGAGGAAGGAGGAATGGTATGGATGTCAGAATCGTCTACATGACCGCCGGTAGCCTCGATGAGGCCCGCGCAATTGGGCGAGCGCTGGTGGAATCGAATCTGGCGGCCTGTGTCAACATCATCGACAACATGAACTCTCTGTACATGTGGCAGGGTGCCCTGCAGGACGACCCGGAAGTTACCGTGATTGCCAAAACCGTAGAGCAGCGGATCCCGGCGCTGATCGATACGGTCAAGGCCATGCACAGCTATGAATGCCCGTGCGTGCTGAGCATCCCGGTCGATAGTGGCAATCCGGAATTTGTCGCCTGGATACGCAAAGAGTCAGCGGGTTGAATTCACTGCCGTTCGAATGAAATGACCGGCATTTCGCCTGTGGTGCGAGGTGCCACGGCAGGAAAAGGCACGCGGAATCATGTTCGGAAAACAGACACCCACGTCGAATCCTGATTCCCGAAAGATGAAACTGCCCGGGCGCGTCAGGGCATCCATACGCGACCAGCAGAATGCCGGCGAACGCCTGGTGGGCTGGCTTCAGCTGGCAGTGGTTTTTCTGTTCGGCATGCTGTATACCGCTTCTCCCAAGACCTTCGCCTCCGACTCGCCTTTCGAACCGGTCCCCTGGTTTCTGTCGATATACCTGCTGCTGACGGTCGGACGCCTGATTCTGGCCTATCGGCGGAGCCTTTCCGCCTATATGCTCTACCTTTCGATCATCGTCGACATCGGCCTGTTGCTGGGCATGATCTGGGCCTTTCATCGACAGTACCAGCAGCCCGCCACCTTTTATCTCAAATCTCCGACACTGCTTTACGTGTTCATATTCATCAGCCTGCGAGCCCTGCGATTCGAGGCCCGCTACGTGGTCGCCGCCGGGATTTTTGCCGCTGTCGGTTGGGTTTTGCTGGCAGTCTATGCGACCTGGAATGCCGGCGGCTTCGAGCAGGTCACCCGGGATTATGTAAGCTACATGACCTCCAACAGCATATTGATCGGCGCTGAGCTGGACAAAGTGATCACCATCCTTACCGTTACCGTCATCCTGGCGGTAGCCATCACCCGGGCCCGGGAGCTGCTGGTCAGCACCGTCGTCGAAGGTGCCGCGGCCCACGACCTGTCGCGCTTTTTCGCTCCGGAGGTGGCCAGGCAGATCACCTCGGCCGAGCAGGCCGTGGCCGTCGGCCAGGGGCAGGTACGCGAAGCAGCCATCCTCAACACCGACATCCGCGGTTTTACGGGCATCGCCGCGCAAATCGGACCCAACGAACTGATGCAGCTGCTGGCCGAATACCAATCGCGACTGGTTCCGATCATTGAACGAAACGGTGGCAGCATCGACAAGTTCATGGGCGACGGCATCATGGCTACCTTCGGCGCCGTGGAACCCTCCGAGCACTATGCCGCCGATGCCATCCGGGCAGCAGAGCAAATTGCGGCGGAAATTGCGAGCTGGAAGCACGATGCCGCACCGGCACAAAAACCGATGCTTGCCGTCGGTGCTGCCGTGGCCACCGGCCCTGTGATCTTCGGAGCGGTGGGCAACGAAAGCCGACTCGAGTACACGGTGATCGGTGAGGCTGTGAACCGCTGCGCCAAACTGGAAAAGCACACCAAAACCGTTCCGGCCGGCGCACTCTGCACGGCCGAAGCCCACCGGATTGCCGTTGCCCAGGGATACCGACCGGCGCAGCCGCAGCCGGTGCTCAAAGACTGTCGGGTGGACGGTCTTGCCGAGCCCATCGATATCGTGGTGCTCGCCAAAGCGCCCGATACACTTCTGTGAAATAACGCTTCCCTTTTTCCACTTTTGTCGATATAGGGTTTCTCTTTACGCAATCGATTCGATGATTATGTTATATGCGGCCTACAACCGCCCACCATCAAACTGCACAACGTCGATCGCTGTGCAGTGAGTATTTCCAGCGGTTTGCGGCCTGGAAACATGAACGACAAGGAGGCGACGGATGTACAATAAGGTTGTAATGGACCATTTCAGAAACCCCCGAAATGTAGGGGTCATCGAAGATGCCGACGGTGTCGGTGAGGTTGGCAATCCTCTGTGCGGCGACATGATGACCATCTACCTGAGAATCGACGAAAACCGGATTGCCGATATCAAGTTCCAAACATTCGGCTGCGGCAGCGCCATTGCCGTCTCCAGCATGCTCACTGAAATCGCACAAGGCAAGAGCCTGGAGGAGGCCAAAAAAATCACCAACAAGGATGTGGCCAAGGCGCTGGAGGGACTGCCCAAGAACAAGCTGCATTGCTCCAATCTGGGTGCGGACGCGCTGCAGATGGCCATCAAGAACTACGAGGACCGGCTGGCGGGTATCGAGCCACCGGAAACCGTGCGCGAAGAACCGCATGAGCACAGCCATGGGGATAAGTGTTACTGCCCGTACTGTGACATCGAGCTGGATGACGACGTCATCTTCTGTGATGCCTGTCAGTCGAGCCTGGAAGAGGAACACTAATCCGCTCATCCCACCCGCTTATTGCGGATAGCAGGAACGAAACCATGAACATCGTCAATCTGGACCAGATATCTTTTAAACCGCTGCTGCCGGAGGTGAAGGCAGCGATGATCGATGCCATCAACAAAGATTATTTCAACCCTTCCAGCCAGCACAAGCGAGGGGAGCAGGCGGCAGAGGTATTGGATGCCGCGCGCCGGTCTGTTGCCGGAATGATCAACGCTGCCGTTCCCAAGGAAATCGTTTTCACAGCCGGCGGGACGGAGTCGGTGAACCACGCCATCAAAGGCGTGGCGATGGCCAATGCAGAAAAGGGCAAGCACATCGTTATTTCCAACATCGAGCACAACGCGGTTATCCGAAGCGTGCGCAGGCTCAAGTCGATGGGATTTCGAGTGACTTCCGTTTCGGTGGACGAACAAGGCCGGGTGAATCCGCAGGATGTCGCAGAAGCCATCACCGATGAAACCATCCTCGTGTCGATCATGCACAGCAACAACGAAACCGGAACCATCCAGCCGATCGAAGAGATCGGAAAGATCACCCGGGATAAGAAAATTATTTTTCACACCGATGCCGTCGATTCCGTCGGCGTCGTTCCCATCGACGTGCAGAAACTCGGAGTGGATCTTCTCAGCTTCGCCGCCAACACGTTTCACGGCCCACCGGGTGTGGGCGGGTTGTACATCCGGCGCGGTACCCGGATCTACCCACTGCTCGACGGTGGTGTTCAGGAGCACAACAAGCGCGCCGGCACGGAAAACCTGATCGGCATCATCGGCATGGGCGCTGCGGCCCAGGTTGCCTCCTCCGAGCTGGACCAGTGGGTCGCCCACTGCCTGCGTCTGAAAACAAAGCTGCTTGCCGAACTGCCCGATGCGATTGAAGAATATATCATCAACACCCATCCCCAGCACAGCCTGCCGAACATGGTGTCGATATCGGTTCAGTACATCGAAGGCGAAAGCGTGATGCTGATGCTCGATGACGATGATATAGCCGTCTCCACCCGATCGGCTTGCGCCACCGGCTCGCTGCGCGCCTCCCATGTTCTGATTTCCCTCGGCCTGAGTCACGCCGACGCCCAGGGCACACTGGTGGTATCCTTCGGCAAAGACACCACCGATGAAGACATTACGCGATTTTTGGCATCACTGAAAGAGGTCGTAATCACCCTGCGCGACATTTCACCGCTGTATAACAAGGTTGCCCGTTCACCTGCTTGAATTCTACACTTCGCCAAACAATTCGTTGCATATGCAGGTGAGACGGGTTCCTGCGAGCCTTTATGCAGATCATCGACAACATCCACGGATTCTTCTGGGAATCGCCCACCGCTAACAACTGCAACACCTACCTGATCAACGGACCGACGCCGATCATCATCGATCCGGGTCACCTGCAGCTGTTCGACCACGTGCGGCAAAAGCTGGGCGCACTGAAGCTGGAACTCACCGACATCGGCCTGGTGCTGTGCACCCATGCTCATCCGGATCACGTCGAAGCCGTTCAGCTCTTCAAGCAGGCAGGGATTCCGTTTGCCATCCACCAAAACGAGTGGCGGATGATCGAAGGGATGAAAAACCAGATTGCCGCCATGGGGGTTGACCTGGATGCGATGGCCCCGGATTTTTTTCTGCGGGAAGGCGATCTGGCGGTGGAAGGCGTTGACCTGAAAGTGTTTCACACACCGGGGCACTCTCCGGGTTCGTCCTGCTTCTATCTGCCCGACTGCAAAGCGCTTTTTTCCGGGGATCTGGTGTTCAAAGACGGACTGGGGCGCACGGACCTTCCCGGCGGCAGCGGCGAGCAGTTGAAAAAAAGCATTTTGCGGATGGCAGCGCTCGATACGGAATGGATTCTGCCGGGACATGGAGATTATCTGCAGGGAAAGCGTGAAATTCAGCGAAACTTTTCCGCTCTGGAGCAAGTGTATTTCTCTTACGTATAAAGCATCTGACTCACACAACAAATCTTCCTTAAATCACTTTCTAAATGTTATGCTTCACCTGAAAGAAATCGTACTTTAGGATAGGGTGTGGCTACGCGGAACAGACTTTTTCGTCTCTATCTTAAATTGATACAAGCTCACACAACAACAGAAAGTATTATATGGCCGCTACATATAGTGTTTGCGTCCAAATCCGAAGTGTAGCATTTATTCAGTGGCGTGCACCTTATACAATTTAACCTCGAATTAAAGTATAGCAGGATGTTACACCCAGCCCAACTGCCAATTTTGACCCATTTGGGGCCTCTCAATCTTTCTGCTCCCCTGGTTGATATATCCAAAACCTATCTGAGGCTTTGCCCTATTTCACATACTGGCATGCTAACCCAAGTATTGACCTCCCTCAAAATCGCCATATAGTCTCAATTAATCCGTACTTGAATTTTCTTGACATTGAATGGTGCCCATAATAGTTGAACTTTAATATTGTGTTCATCTGAATCTCAATTTCACATCCTAAACTCATTTCTATTATCAGTTTTCTCTTTCTTTGATATTCGCTCGCTGAGCGCCTCCTCAAGTTCTAATTTATCATTCCAAACAAAATAGATTTCGGTAAGAGCAAATTAAACCCAACAATTAGTGTAAAAATTAATAAGGAGAAGACATGCAACTTTTGTCTATCTGACCCTTGCAAAGGTAAGGTGACCCGGCTCTTTTAATTAAAGAAAAGGAGGTACGAAAAATGAAAAAACAGAAAAAATCAAATTTAGTGTTGGTCATGATTTTATTTACGATACTGTTTTTTTTGAGTGTGAACGTTCTGGTTGGTGAAAGTGACGTTCCCCCTCCGCCTGATAAGAACAAGACACTGGCTGCTAATGATGGGGGACCAGATGGCTGTAACTCCAGTCGGTTCAAATGTGTAATGGGAGGTGAGGCCGTACTGGATAAGCAGACCGGGCTTACCTGGGCAAGGAATGCCGATTTGGCTGGTGGAACAAAACCATTTCAGGAAGCCGTGAACTTCTGTCAAGATTTAGAGATAGGCAATCGAAAGGGATGGCAGCTTCCCACTAAGGAGGAACTGATAACCATATTAGATACCAGCCGGTCACACCCGGCCCTACCCGATGGGCATCCATTTAAAAATGTGCCACCTAACAATCCCAACGCTTACTGGACCGGTACTACCTACGAGAGCAATAGCAACAAAGCCTATTATATTAGCATGAGCTATGGTGCAGTGAGAGACGAACTGAAGGTCTTCGACTATCGCATGTGGCCGGTGCTCGGTGGTAATTAATGATTT
>JAHEIV010000147.1 GCA_024639205.1 Deltaproteobacteria bacterium
TTTTAACCGTTGTAACCTGTGGTATATTCGCAGCCTGGGCAAAGGTGAGAAGCCGGCGCTATTTATACGCGCACACGCTTCTGGCCGGTCAGCCCTTCGATTACATGGCCAATCCCTGGTTTATCTTCAAAGGCAACCTGATCGTTGGAGCCGGCTTGCTGGTATATCTGTTTGCCGACACCTATAACCCACTTTACAGCAGTGGTGTTCTTTTTGCTTTTTATCTGGTATTGCCATTTTTGATCTATAAATCCCTGCGATTCAATGCGCTTAATTCCGTTTACCGAAACATCCGGTTTCGGTTCTGCGGAAGCCTGAAAGAAAGTTACGGCATTTACCTTTTCCTGCCGATTCTGATCCCGTTGACGTTGGGATGTATCGTTCCTTACTGGATGTACAGACGTAAAAAATATTTCTTTAATAACTTTTCATACGGCTCCACCCGGAACTCATTTGAAGGCGTATCCGGTCCGTTCTATCGTGCATACGGGCTTGCGGGTCTGCTGTCTGTGCTTCTCCTGGTCCTTTTCGTTGCCGGTATCATGGGGTTTGTCACCCTGGCAAAAGACTTCACCGTTCATCTGGCAGGCGTCAACAACGTACTCATGCTGGTTCCCATCGCTTCGTATGTTGTGGTGATGGTCTATATTACGCTCATCCAACAGTACATTTTTGTGAGGGTGACCAATTACTGCTGGACTCAGACCCGGGCGGGAAGCCTGCAGTTTCAAAGTCGGTTGGAGATAAAAAAGCTGATGTGGATTCGAATAACGAATATTCTTGCCATTCTCGCCTCGGCCGGGTTGCTGATCCCTTGGGCGAAAATCAGGCGAACTCGCTATATCCTCAACTCTTTGGCGATTGTTTCCGATCGGAGCCTTGACGAATACAGCGCGGCGGTTGAAGCCGATCAGAGCGCGATCGGCGAGGTGGCCACCGATTTCTTCGACATCGCCATCGGCATATGATTGAATTCAAAGGGACATTCTTCGACGGGCGCAGCTCCAAAGCCCATGCCGTTTCCATCTATTCCGACGGGCAGCGGATCCGCATTGCCGGAAACGCAGACGGGTTGCCGTTGGTCTTTCAAATCCAGGAATGCCGGCTCACACCTCCCCTCGGAAAAACCAGGCGGTCGATATTGCTGCCCGACGGCGGACGGTGCGACACCCATGACCTCCAAGCTTTTGGGAAACTGGACAGCATCAAGGGTGCAAATCGAACCTTTCGCCTGGTGGATTTTATCGAATCCAGGTGGCGGCTTGTGGTCGGCTGCCTGGCAGGTCTTATCGCCTGCGTTTGGATATTCACCGCCCATGGCATTCCGTTTGCCGCCAAAAAGATCGCCTTCTCTCTGCCGCCGGATGTAATGGAGAGCGTCAGTCAAAAAACCCTCCAGGCTCTCGATGATGGATTCTTCGAAACCTCCGTTCTGGTTCCGGAAAAAGCGAATCAAGTGCAACAGATCTTTGATCAGCTGCTGGCCGAGGAGGACGTCGAATTTCACTACCGCTTGGAGTTGCGCAGCAGTCCCCGGGCAGGACCCAATGCATTTGCCCTGCCCGCTGGAATAGTCGTAATGACCGACGAGCTGGTGTCGCTGGCAAAAGAGGACCGGGAGCTGATCGGTATATTGGTCCACGAAAAAGCCCATGTGGAAAACCGCCACGGCCTGCGCATGCTGTTTCAAAACACCGGTGTTTTTCTGCTCATTTCCCTGCTGGCGGGCGATGTCGCCTCGATTACCTCCATCGCTGCAACGCTGCCGACCATTCTGGTGGAATCCGGGTATTCCCGACAATTCGAGAGGGAGGCCGATCTAGCCGCCGGAACCTATCTTATTCGCAAAGGGTGGGGTACCCGACCGCTTCAGGACATGTTGCAGCGGTTGGCCGAAAAAAAGCCGGGCTATCCTGCGCTGGCAGCCATGTCGACCCATCCTGAAACCGGGCAGCGAATCCGTTACCTGCAGGACCTGGAGGCTTCCCAGACCCGATAACCCGGCACCATCGAGATGGCCGGAACAACGGCTGTCCCGCCGGTATCGACCATATACGGGTTGCGCGCCGCCCCAATATTGCAGCGAGCTCACCATTGCCGCTTATGAATCGCAGAAGCTTCTTAAAACGATGTTCGCTGACAGCTGCGATCGCAGCAATTTGCGGTTATCCGCTGTTGGTTGAAAGATACCTGTTTCAGGTCAACCGCTACCAGATACCGGTTGCGGGCCTGCCACCGGAATTTGAGGGTTTTACCATCGTTCATCTTACGGACCTGCACTACGGGTTTTTGATGCCGATGGTCGTCATCCGCCACCTGATTCATCAAGCCAACGCCCTGAAAAAAGATGTGATCGTATGCACCGGCGATTACGTGCACGAACACAACCGGACAGAGCAGATCGACAGGGTATGGCCGGAGTTGAGCAAGCTGCAGGCGGTGCACGGTGTTTATTCCGTGTTGGGAAACCACGATCACTGGGCGGATTCGTCCAGATCGCTTGACTGGCTTCACAGAAGTGGTCAAGATGTACGACACCAGGCGGTGTCGATCAGCCGGGGGGCGGCACGACTCTGGATCGGCGGAGCCGGCGATTTTTGGGAGGATGACCCCGGTATCGACCGAGCGTTTAAAACCGTTCCACCCGGAGAAACGAAAATCCTTCTGGCTCACAATCCCGACACCATCGACACCGCCTACCATACCCGACTCAACCTGGTAATTTCCGGCCATACACATGGCGGTCAGGTCATATTGCCTTTCTGGGGGCCGCCGATACTGCCGGTAATCAATAAAAGATACGCGAGCGGGGTGGTCGCCACGGAAAAAACGATGCTGTTCATTTCCCGGGGTCTGGGCTGGGCGATTCTCCCGGTAAGACTCAATTGCCTGCCGGAGATCGCGGTGTTGAGACTGTCGCGCCAGCTGCTTACGGTGGATGAGAGCTGCGCGCCGAACACTGCCCAGCACATCGGTGCGACTTCACGTCCAAGCAACACAGGCAGGAAGTTGATACGACCTTTCTGATTCGAGGAGGTATCGGCCATGCGCATTTCCTTTACACCGATCGGTATCATTCACACCCCCTTTATGGAGCCGAAGGGCATGCCGATCCAGGCAGCCGATGCAGTCGGCATCCGGGGGCGGGTGGAATTGCTGCCGGCGCTCGTCGACGGGCTCAAGGATCTCAATGGGTTTTCGCACATTATCCTGCTGTATCACTTCCATCGATCCACACAGCCACGCCTGACGGTCACACCGTTTCTTGACACGCGATCCCGGGGAGTGTTTGCAACTCGGGCACCCGCGCGACCCAACCCGATTGGACTCTCCGTTGTAAAGCTGTTGGCCGTGAAAAAGAACATCCTGCGAGTGGAAAACGTGGATATGCTCGATGCCACGCCGCTGCTGGATATCAAGCCTTACGTACCGCAGTTTGATCACCGCGATGCACAGCGCGTCGGGTGGCTGCAAGAAGTCGCAAAGAGCCCTGACGACAGGCAGTCCGACAACCGCTTTGCCCGCTAAATTCACGATTCTGCCAATGGGATAATCGTGACTGCCAACAAAAACAACAAACGCACCTTGGCCGGAATGTTCGCTCTGGCCATCCTCACCACCATCGGGCTGGTCATTTTCACCGTGTATGGGGCCCGGTATGTTTCCATGCACCAATTCCGGTCCAAACCGTTTTTATACCTGGTTCCCCAAGAGCGTGTCGTCGGGCCTGCAGCCGTATTCCCAGGCACACTGCTATCCGCTTACGGTTATTCGATACAACTCCCCTGGGTGGGAATTGCCTCGCGA
Source organism: Deltaproteobacteria bacterium (assembly GCA_024639205.1). Lineage (GTDB taxonomy): Bacteria > Desulfobacterota > Desulfobacteria > Desulfobacterales > SG8-13 > SG8-13. The sequence continues at coordinate 3,808 of JAHEIV010000147.1, forward strand.
ATCAAAACCCAAAGCATCTCCGGCCTGGTGTTTCAATCCGGACAGATCTTTCAGGTGCACAACCCGGCGCTTGTGATCGGTTGGCGCTCGGAACTGACCCGACCGGGAAACACCTATGTTTTAAACAAACTAACGGCGGCTTTCGGCGGCACCTGTTGTCAGACGAACTACGCCATTGTGGAGCGAATCCTGAATGCCAGCCCCAAACAGCAGCATTTTCTTCAATCGGCAAAACAATCGATGGCGTTCGGCATATTGCTTACCTATAAATCTGCATATATTGGAAAGGACACATTTGAAGTCATTTCGTTTCGTTCCCGCCACGCAAAGGGATTTCAGATTGGCAGCCCCGGTCGTTCCAAATCGGTTCGCCTGGTGGTATTTCCGAAAGACGGATCCGAGTTGTGGATGGACATTTCCAGCAGCGCAGCCGCTCTTCGACAAGAAGAAATCGATCGGATTTTCGCTTCCATCCGCAGACAATCGAATTGATTCCCTGCTGAAAATACGGTATCCTAGTCAGGATGATTTCCAGAGTCTGATCGGATGGTTTTTTTGCTTTGCAGAGGAACGTGACGATGGCAGCGATCGTGCAGCTCCACGAAGGCGTGGTTATTAAAAAGTTTACACTCGACAAACCACTGATCCGTATCGGTCGCGATCCGGAAAGTGACATTTTTATCGACGACAAGGTCGTCAGCCTGGAGCACGCCGTTGTGGAAGTCGCCAATGAGCCAGGCGGGAAAAAGAAACCATCCTATACCATCAGGGATCTTGGGAGCACCAACAACACGTTCGTCAATGACAAGGAGATAACAGCGCATCAGCTGCTAAATGACGATCTGATCCGCGTGGGGTGGAACACCTTCAAGTTCATCGACGATGTTGAACGCAAAGCGGAAAAGACCCTCAAAATACACAAAAGCTGGATCCCCCGCGTTTACTACACCAAGGAATAGTTAGAACTGCTGATCACTGCCCCGCCGAGAATCTGTAAAAATTCTGGCTGAGTGTCTCATGCGCGAATGAGGATTTTTTTCGTTGGACAAGGCCGCACGAGCCCGCCGCCAATCCCAAAACACTCTGAGATGACGGTCAGGGGTGTGCACACGCAGTTGCACTTGAATGTGCGCCACAGCCGGTAAGCTGCGGATAAGGGATGTTATTGAGCAAAGACAACTTGTGGGTGGACGCTATTTTGGGAGTCCGGCATCGATCATCGCCCTGCTGGCTCGGGAGACCTCGCTAGGATCAGCATATCCGGCTCTTTTTTCCCATTTATTCACCGAGAAGTTCGGTCTTTTTCGTAAAAATTCTTCAGCAGCGTTTCGGGCATCATCTGATCTGCCGGCCAGAGTATATGTGTACACTAAAGTCAGATAGGGATTCGGTGAGTCTGGACTTGCATTCTGCCAGCTTTCGTGTGCTGCAATCGCCTCTTGGTAATTGCCAAGCTGGCGGTGGGCCGAGCCGAGTGTAAACAGAAACCAGTCCGGATGCTTGGGGCTCAGGCGCATGGCTCTTTGAATCAGATCCAGTGATTGTGAGGCGCGCCCGGCATACATCAGCGTTGTGGCCAGCGTTGCGATGACATCGGAACCGTTCGATTCGGTTTCGACGGATTTCTTTCCGTATGTTATGGCCTTTTCAATATCGCCTTTATAGCGGAATATGGTTCCCAGAAGTGCATTCGCCGTGGAGTGGCCTTCATCTGCATCGAGGATTTCGACGGCCAAATCTTGGGCACGTGTCAGCGATCGTTTCGGCTCATCTCCCCAGCGGAAGCGCCAATTATTCTGCTCTGCCCAACCGATATCGGCTTTCGCATGCAGAAAATTTGGATCCTGTTCGACGGCTTTTTCAAATAGTCTCAGGGCTTGCTGATTGTCCTGAGCAGTAAACCGCCGATAGTGGTCCAACCCCCTGGCATAGGAATCGTAGGCCTCCGGATTTTTCGTCTGTCCACGCCGGTATCGGGCCTGCTCGCCTTCGGTCAATTTGACCTCGAGAACCGTGATGACCTTTTGAGTGATTTCATCCTGGAGCTGGAAGATGTCGGTTAATTTACGGTCATAGCCATCGGCCCACAGGGTGCGGCCGGAGAGCGCATCGATGAGTTGAGTGTTCAAGCGGACACGATCACCGGATTTTTGCAGGCTGCCTTCAAGGATATAGCGTACCCCCAGATCTTCCGAGACCTGACGGGCCGTGGCTGGGTTATGTTTATAGGCAAATGTGGATCTGCGTGCGATGACAAAAATGGAGGGGATTTTGGATAGATTGGTGATAATGTTTTCGGCCAGTCCGTCTCCGAGGTAATCCTGATTCGGATCAGCGCTCAGGTTCTCAAAAGGCATGACTGCAACAGAGGGTACTTTGGGCAAATGAAATGCCGTTTTTTCGATGGAAGGTTTCTCAGGATCGATTGACGATCGGCCGGCGTAGAACTTCCACCCCAGCGCGATGGCCAGCAGCAGAATAACGGCGACAGCTGCACCGAGCCGCTTCTTGTCTCGATGGATCCGGCTGGTTTTAATCCGCATCCCGGATCGGTCGGGGTCGAGCAATACTTTGTAAATCCGCACCGGTTCCACAATGTTCTTGACGGTGCGTTCTCCCAGATATTCAAAACCGAATGACACCCTGTTTTTCACCTGATCATAGGCGTTGCGTGCGATACAGATGCCCCCGGGATCGGCCAATTCTTCGATGCGGGCGGCGACATTGACACTATCCCCGTAAATACGTTGACCATCTTCAATGACCTCACCCAGGTTGATTCCAATTCTGAACTGCATTTTTCGGTCATCAGAAAGCTGGGCGTTCTCGGTTTCCAGTGATCTCTGGATTTTCGCGGCGCACTCCAGGGCCGCGACCACGCTGCCGAATTCCGCCAATAGGTTGTCTCCGGGTGAATCGACGACCCGGCCGTCTTGTCTTGCGATCATGTCGGTCATTATTTCACGGAATCGGCTCAGCCTTTGAACCGTTCCAACCTCGTCCGCACCCATGAGCCGACTGTAGCCCTTGACATCGGCACTGAGTATGGCCGTCAGTCTGCGTTTTATGGGATAGTCTGTCATGGCTCACCCTCCGAAGCGTGGCAGTAGCCCTGCGGGCGATCTGTCCGCTTTCATGTAAAATTTATCTATTATAATAGTACATTATATACAATAGCGCCGGGCAGATAATTGTCAAATCCGGGATGAAAGTTGAATTGTATCGGTATGCCGTAAGGCATGCAGCGCTGCTTGACGGTTGCCGTGGGAGGCTGTAGAAACAGAAGGATATCAGCACACTACCGTATCGTGATAAGGAGGTAAGCATATGGCATCGCCGCTACAACCCGGAATGATGTTCGAGTTCAACTATGAAGTGCCGGCTAACAAAACCGTTCCCTACCTGTACCCCGAGGCGCCGCAATTGCAGGAAATGCCTGCGGTGTTTGCCACGGGTTATCTGGTCGGCCTGATCGAA
>JAHEIV010000148.1 GCA_024639205.1 Deltaproteobacteria bacterium
GTAATTGCGCACCACCAGTCGATCCTTTGTGATCTCCTTTAGGTACTCGGGCAGCAATGGCACCTTTCCGCCTCCGCCGGGAAGATCGATCATGTAGTGGGGTACGGCCAACCCGGAGGTGAAACCGCGCAGGGCCTGCATGATTCGCAGACCGGTGGAAAGCGGCACCCGCAGGTGGCGGGTTCCGGCCACCGGATCGGGATGATGGATGTAGTAGGGCCTTACGCGGATCTGCAGCAGCTTTTGCACTAGACGCTTCATCGTTTGCGGGTCGTCGTTGACGCCTCTGAGCAGAACCGTCTGGCACCCCAACGGGATGCCGGCACGGGCCAGAAGTTTGCAGGCATCTGCCGCTGCTGCGGTGATCTCCTGCGGATGGTTGAACTGGGTGTTTACGTACAGGGGATGAAATCGGGCCAGCATTTCGGCCAGCGCCGGTGTTATGCGCTGGGGCAGCGTGCACAGTACCCGGGAGTGGATGCGCAGAATTTCAATATGCGCGACTGCCCGCAAACGCTGCAGCAGGTCGGCCAGGATCGAATCGGCCAGCAGCAAGGGGTCCCCTCCGGAGATAATGACTTCACGGATGAGCGGCTTGCGTTCGATATACTCCACGGCCCGCAAGACGCTGTCCATGGAAAAAGCAGCGGTGCTTCCTACCGCGCGTTTGCGCATGCAATGGCGGCAGTAAACGCTGCACTGGCCTCCGGCAATGAGGACCACCCGATCCGGGTAGCGGTGAATCAGTCCGGGCACCGGCGACTGCTCATTTTCACCGCAGGGATCGCCGCTTTGCCTTTCGCAGTGCAGTTCGTTTTCATCCGGAACCGCTTGGATCCAGACGGGATCATGCTTTCTTCGAATCAGCGACAGGTAATAGGGATTGATGCGCACGGGAAATCGTTTGATAACCGGTTCGATCCGGTGGATGTCCACCTGAAAAAGCCGATTCAGGTCGACCGAGGTGTGAACGCTTGCTGACAGAAGGTCGGTCCAGGAAGCATTCGTGAAATCCTGCCGGTCGGTTTTCATATCCAAAGGGGCGGTCTGTATGATGGCGGCATATCTCCCTATCGAATGCAGCGATTGCACCGCTGCTGGCGAATGGCTCGAGCCGGACGACCGGCCGCAGCCTTTTTGCTTGACTTGTCCCTTCTTTATACTAAACTTGGCGACCGGTGCAAGGTTTTCAACGCCCGGTTTCAAAAGGGGTAAAACATCCGCGGCCGCCTCAGCCATCTGAGGGAGGGACATCTAAAGAGCCTACTCAACAACTTGTTGCAAACCGGATTCCGCACCCCCATCAGCGCTACTCAAAGACGGTATCCGGCAGCACTTGCGCGGCGATAGCATTCCGGGAGGACATCACGAATGAAATATTGCAGCTACTGCGGACAGGTTCACAAAGCCGGCTTCATCTCTACTCGTCTGGCCGGTACCGACGGTGTTTCACTGGAGACCCAAAAATGGGTCGAGGTATTCAAACAGGAAGGATTTCAGTCTTTTTTTTTCGCCGGTGAACTCGATACCCCACCGGAGCGCTCCTACCAGGTGGACGAGGCGCATTTTACCCATCCCGCCATCCGTCAAATCTACAAGAACTGTTTCGGTGTTCGCATTCGCCCCCCCGAGATTACAAAAGAAATAGAGAAGTACGCCAAACTGCTAAAGGAGCACTTGTATAAGTTTATCAAAAAGTTTGGCATCGATCTGCTCGTTCCACAAAATTCGCTGACCATTCCACTGAACATACCTTTGGGGGTTGCCCTGACCCACCTGATCGCAGAAACCGGCATCTCGGTCATCGCCCATCACCACGACTTTTTCTGGGAAAGACAGCACTTCATGACCAACGCGGCCTGGGACTACTTAAACATGGCCTTTCCGCCGCATCTGCCTTCGATGAAACATGTGGTGATCAATTCATCCGCCGACAACCAGCTCAGCTTGCGCACCGGGATTTCCACCACGATCATTCCCAACGTAATGGATTTCGACAACCCACCGCCTCCACCGGACGCCTACACGGCAGATGTGCGCAAAGACCTGGGGGTTGCCGATGACGAGTTGCTGGTGCTTCAGCCGACCCGAGTGGTCAAGCGCAAGGGCATCGAACACGCCATCGAGCTGGTTCACCGGTTGGGCTTGAAGGCCAAACTGATTATTTCGCATGCTTCCGGTGACGAAGGGTATGACTACGAGCAGCGGGTTCGGGAATATTCCGAATTGATGAAGGTGGACACGCGTTTTATATCCCAAATTATCAATGAGCGCCGGGGAACCACCCCGGGCGGACGCAAGATTTATACACTCGAAGACATTTACCCGCACGCCGACCTGATCACCTATCCGTCCAATTTCGAGGGTTTCGGCAATGCCTTTTTAGAAGCGATCTACTTTCAAAAACCCATCGTGGTCAATACCTACTCCATTTACTCCATGGACATCCAGCCCAAAGGGTTCGACGTGATCGAGATTGACGGTTTTGTGACCGGCGAGGCGGTTGTAAAGACCCGGGAGGTGCTCGAAGACAGCAAACGACGGAAAAAAATGGTGACCCATAACTACGAAATTGCCAAGCGCTGTTATTCTTACAAAGTGCTGCACCAGAAGCTCCGACCCTTGATACTCGACAGCATACCGTGCCGTCCGGGCTCCGGCCTTGACTAAAAACCCCCTCGATCCGAAGAAGTGATTTGCGCACAACCGATGTAGCCTTCTTCAACCTTTTTCCCACCGGCTACGATCTGATAGTTGGTATTTGAAACAGTCGCGGTCTATCATTCACGGCAATTATCGGTTGGTCTATTTTCGACTGGTGGATGGACACAGCATCGGTGTGCCAGATCACCGATCCATACTTTCCACTTGACAGCGATTGGAAGGCCATGGTAAATGAATGAACATTCATTCATAATCTAACTTCCTGCAGCAATCGACCGCGTGGAGGTCTTCTCATCGCAACGCGAGACAAAAACGACAAGTACCACCGAATTCTCGAAGCCGCGGTGAAGGTTTTCGCACGGCAGGGCTACTACCAGTCCACGGTCGCCCAGATCGCCGGTGAAGCCGGGGTAGCCGACGGAACCATCTATCTGTACTTTAAAAACAAGGACGATATCCTGGTCCAGTTCTTCAGCTTTAAGACCAAGCAGGTATTTGAGCGCTTCCGGGAGGAGGTCGATCGCGCGGAAACGGCCATCGGCAAGCTGCGCAACCTGGTTCGCATTCACCTGGAAGAGTTTCAGCGGGACCGCAACATGGCGATTGTCTATCAAACCGAAACCCATCAGATCAGCCGTATGGCCGAAGACCAGATTCGGGAAATGTCCAAACTCTACCTGGACATCATCAGCGAGATCGTCGAGCGCGGCCAGGTGGAAGGCGCCATTCGCAGGGATCTTTATTTGGGGATCGTCAAGCGCCTTATTATCGGTTCGGTGGACGAGGTGATCAACACGTGGCTTCATGCCGGCGGGCAATATGATCTGGTTTCCATGGCCGAGCCGCTGGTGGAGCTGTTTATCAGGGGTATCGGCACGCAGCCGCCCGAGGCGAATCCTGCCGACGGGACGGGTGAGCCCATCCGTTCCTGATGGCCATAACGGCAACCCATCAAGGAGAGTGAGTGATATGGCACAGATACTGGCAGACCGCAGGGATATCGATTTTCTTCTGCATGAAATGTTTCGGACGGAAGATTTGAGCCGAAACGAGAAGTATGCGGATTTTAACCGGAAAACCATTGATTTGATTGTATCGGAAGCCCGCAACCTGGCCGTGAAGGAAATGCTGCCGACCCAGGTGATCGGGGATCGGCAGGGTGTTGAGTTCAAAGCCGGTGAGGTGATCACCCCCGTAGAGTTCAAGCGGCTTTTCAAGTTGTATGTCGAGGGCGAGTGGGTTTCGATGATCGAGGACATCGAATGGGGCGGGCAGGGGATGCCGCGCACCGTGGCCATGGCCGCCTCCGAGTTTTTCGTAGGGGCCAACCTGTCCTTTATGATTTACATGGGCCTTACCCACGGAGCCGGAAAGCTCGTGGAAACTTTTGGTACCGACCAACAGAAAGAGCTCTTCCTGCGCAAGCTGTATACCGGCGAGTGGACCGGAACGATGCTGCTTACCGAGCCCCAGGCCGGCTCGGATGTCGGGGCATTGACCACCACGGCGGTAAAAAACGAAGACGGCACCTACTCGATCACCGGCAGCAAGATTTTCATCTCCGGAGGAGAGCACGACCTTACAGAGAATATCATCCATCCGACACTGGCCCGTATCGAGGGAGCCGAAGAAGGCACCAAGGGGATCTCCCTGTTTCTGGTTCCCAAGATATGGGTGAACGAAGACGGCAGTCTCGGTGAACCCAATGATGTCGTTTGCACCGGTATCGAAGAGAAAATGGGGCTTCACGGCAATGCCACCTGTTCCCTGGCATTGGGCGGCAAGGGCAATTGCCGGGGTCTTTTGATCGGCGAGGAGAGCAAGGGGATGCGGGCCATGTTTCTGATGATGAACGAGGCCCGACTGCTGGTGGGAATGCAGGGATTTTGCTGCGCCGGTTCGGCTTACCTGCATGCCCTCAACTATGCCCGCGAGCGCGTGCAGGGCAAATACCTGCTGAACATGATGGACCACAGCGCACCGGCGGTGCCCATCATCCAGCATCCGGATGTCAGGCGGCAGCTGCTGCTGATGAAAGCTTACGTGGAGGGCATGCGCGCCCTGCTCTATTACGTCAGCATGTGCGACGATCTCATGGCCGTTTCCGATGATCCGGACGAACAGTCCCGCTACCAGGGCATCATCGACCTGCTGATCCCGATTGCAAAAGGATATGTGACCGATCGCTCCTTTGAAATCTGCAGCCAGGGACTGCAGGTTTTCGGTGGTTACGGATACATCAAGGATTATCCGGTGGAGCAGCTGTTGCGCGACTGCCGGATCACCATGATTTACGAGGGCACCAACGGCATCCAGGCCATGGACTTGCTGGGTCGCAAACTCGGGCTCAATCAGGGAAAACCGATCATGGATCTGCTGGGCGAGATCCAGAAAACCCTCTCCGGCGCCAAGGGCAGAGAAGATATTTCAGACGATGCAAGCCGTGTGGAGTCAGCGGTGAACAAACTCGGGGAGGTGGCCCTGCACATGGGCCAGACGGCCATGTCCGAAAAGGTGCTCAACGCGTTTGCGTTTGCGCATCCCTTCATGGATGTCTGCGGCGATGTGATCCTGGCATGGCTGCTGTTGTGGCGGGCCTTGGTGGCTTCCGAAGCGCTGGAGAAGGGCGCGCGTAAAAAGGACGAGGCTTTTTACCGCGGCCAACTCAAGAGTGCGCAGTTTTTTGTCCGCACCGTGCTGCCCGGCACTATGGGGAAAATGGAGGCGATTCTGGAGACCGACGGGGCGGCGGTGGAGATCGAGGATGCCGCTTTCGGCGGCTAAAACCGTTTGTATGGGACGATTGTAAATGCGCAAACGCACATCTGAAAGGTGTGATACGCCCCGGCGTTATCACACCTTTTGGTCATTACAGGTTATGCTTCCGTAAGCACTTTAAGAGAGACTTTCTCGACAATGTCCCCGACCCTTTGCCTGTAAGCCAGCATATGCGGCGCTTCAAGATGGTCACCCAGCGCTTCCAAGCTTTCCCACTTCTCGATGATAGTGACAAGATTTTCGTCCAAGCGCTGCGGTGGCAGATCGGTGACGACATCAACAGCTGGGAAATACTCGATACATCCTTTCTCCTTTTTCACATCGGGAATATTGGACTTGAATACTTCAAGAAATTCGGAAACCTTTCCAGCCTTCACACGTATCGATGCAATTACATGAATCATATCGACTCTCCTTGCTGATTTAAGAATCATAACGATGTTGCGATTCGCAAATAACAGGGGCGGAAGATTGCTATCTCCCGCCCCTGCGTTTCACTTTTCGTGTACGTGCCGCTTTTGAAAACAGTCGCGCCCTGCCAGCGGGTCTGCGTTATACCCCCCAAAAAGGTTTTATTCATTCATTTAAAGCCGGCTTTCGCCCCGCTATCGGGTCTTGAGGGAACCAGAACCGCACCCAGCGCTGGAAACGACCCGCGCTTTGCTCCCGAACACCATCTGCACCCGTGAAACCGATTCCACTGCTTTATGATCGCATCAGAGAATCGAAACGTACCGGTTCGGATTCGTCACTCTTTTCGCTTGGCCATCTCTTCTGCGCGCAGTTCTTTTTTGAGCACCTTGCCGACGTTGGTTTTCGGCAGCTCGTCCCTGAATTCGATTTCGCCGGGCCACTTGTACTTGGCCAGTTTTTCCGAACAAAACTCCATCAGCTCTTCGGCTGTTGCGCTGGCTCCTTCTTTGAGCACGACGAACACTTTCACCGATTCGCCGCGTTGGGGATGGGGGATGCCGATGGCCGAGGCCTCCTGCACCTTGGGGTGCTCGAAGAAGATTTCTTCGATATCCCGGGGATAGACGTTGTAGCCGCCGGATATAATCATATCCTTTTTGCGATCGACGATGTAAAAGTAGCCTTCCTCGTCCATCCGACCGATATCGCCGGTGCGCAGCCAACCGTCGACGATGGTATCGGCGGTCGCTTCCGGTTTGTTCCAGTAACCCTGCATGACCTGCGGTCCTTTGATCAGCACCTCGCCGGTCTCACCGGCCGGAACGTCCGTGCTGCTGTCCTCTAAGTCCGCAATGCGGCACTCGGTGTCGGGAATCGGCACGCCGATGCTGCCGACGATGCGTTTACCGCCGGCGAAAGGGTTGATGTGGGTGACCGGCGAGCTTTCCGTCATGCCAAAGCCTTCTACGATCACTGCGCCGGTGCGGTTTTCGAAATCCCGGATCACCTCCACCGGCAGAGGGGCGCTGCCGGAAAAGCACCCCTTCAGGGAAGTCATCGAGGTCTGATCGATTTTCGGATGACTGAGCATGCCGATATACATGGTGGGCACCATGGGGGCGAAAGTCGGTTTGAATTTGCCGATTGCCTCCAGCAGCGGCTCGGGTTGCGGTCTGGGGATCAGGACGTGGCCCCAGCCCATGTGGATGGCAAAGTTCATGGCTGTGGTGAGTCCGAATACGTGAAAAAACGGAAGCGCGCCCAGCATGACTTCCGCCCCTTCCCGAAAGGTCGGAAACCAGCTGCGGACCTGTTGGACGTTTTTGCTCAAGTTGGCGTGGGTCAGGATGACGCCTTTGGACACACCGGTGG
>JAHEIV010000149.1 GCA_024639205.1 Deltaproteobacteria bacterium
ATCCAGGTATCCGGTGCTGCCGCAGCCATACCACGGTTGTCGGCAAACAACAAGATGGCCCAGCGGTGCGGTTGGCGCTTGACGCGATTCTCTTCAATGGCGATTATACAACCGTGTGGCGGAAATTGTTTCAGAATTCGGCGGAACGAATGATTCCAGGTAGAACCTGTCTATAAAAGCAGTGGGTCAGGATTTGAAGGCAAGGCGCAAGGCGGCGGTTGGTGAAAAACCGGAGAATACGTGAATACGAGAATACGTGATTACACGATCGGATGTGAGCATATTGATCCGATCCGCAGCACAGCACGGGACCCTAAAACGCACTATTCAGACAGGCTATAGGTATTCGGCAAAGCGATGACCGGCAACCGGATGATCCAAAGGCGCTCTCGATATCGGCGAAAGCGAAAACAGCTTTCTGTTTGTCACTGCTGCACAGCGGCAGTCCCGTTCTGCTGGCGGTGCCGGTGCGGGTTTCACATCTGTCAAAACTGTATGCTGGAAAACCTGTGGGGGATGTCGTGCAACGGTATTACCTGGCACTGCCCGGACTGCGGCGGACACAACGGCTTCGGCAACCAGTGATGCCATTGCACTGTTGAACGATTGGATCGGTCGAAGGCGCGTGTGACAGGAGATGCAATCGACGTTCGAAAATCAGGCCTTTGCCCCGGCAGCTGATTTACGGCGCCGACTCCGCGAAGGGTGTTTCGATCCACCGCCAACTTTTCTTCGGATCCCCAGGCAGCATCACCGGATCGAGCCAACGCAACGCCGAAGGGCGCTCGTCGCTGTCGAGCCGCTTGCGCCACTGCCCGTCGCTGAAATCGGTTGCGGCAATGAACTCATAATACGGCAGCACGGCTCCGCGGCAAATTACCTGTTGGGCGCCAAACGGATACGGCACGACGATCTCCCGGGGTCGGGCAACGGCGGCATGCAGATATTTCTGCGAGCGTGGATCGATGAAAAAGCTGAATGCAACCGGTGCATCGTCTCTCGGAAGCCGGTAGTTGTCACCGCTGTATAACATCACTGCCGCCAGGGCGGTTCCGAAGTCCGTCAGAAAGTAGGTTTCCTTCTCGTTAAACGCCACCTCGCGCAACTGTTTGTGTGCCATTATTTCGAGCCTGCGGCAAATCGCGCGCAGTTGCTGCCAGCGCTGTCTCAAGTCCATACCAGACTCTATCACCAGCGCTTGATAACCCGGGTCCTGTTCATACCCCCCCCGGACAAGCGCATCGGCCACATCTGCAGCTGCAGCCCGGATTTCCTCCGCCGGCCAGGCTGCAGAGCTCGGGTCTACGCGCAAGTTTTCCAGCGTCGCCAGAATCGTCAGGGATTTTTCGACAGCGTTTTGCTCTCCCGATGTCAACGCCCCGGCATCGTCGGTTCCGATAGGATATCGACCTTCTGCCAGCAGCCGTTCGAAAGTCCGCAATTGGGCTGCAAAAACCACGGCAGGAGCCGGTAGTGCACCACAACGATCGAGGATACCCGGCACCCGTTCGGACAGGTCACCCAGCCGGTCAAAAAACTCCGGATCGGGTTCCACAAACCCTTTCGGCACCTCTGCGAATGTTTCTTCGATCGCCGCGGTGGGCGGGCCCTTCTCAGCCGGCAGAAGCTTTCGTATGTGAACCCAGCCGGCAAGAGCCGCATTGCAGCTTTTTGCCTCCCAGGCCGGCCCTGTCGTAAAGGCCGGTGCATCCGGCTCCGGTGAATCGAGCAAGGAGGCTACCGTGTTCAGGTACTGACTGTAGAGACTGTCGCGCGCCATTTCTTCACCGAACCGACCGATCTCGACCTGCAACGATTGCCGGTAGGCATCCGGCAGTCGCGCGCCGAGTTGTCCGCGCGCATAATCGGAGCCCAGCAGCGCACAGATCTCCAGCCCGCTCGGTTCGGTATAAGTGAAACCTTCGGCATGGCGACGCCTGCGCAAAAACTCCTCGTCCGGCATGCGCAGGGGAGAAAGGATATACAGCGCAGCCCGGTGGCGGTGCGGGACCCAACGGTCGCGCGATTTGACCGCCACACCGCTATCGGGCAGCAGGCGCTGCCGCACGGTTTCCAAATCGGCCGGTCGATCCTTCAAGATGCCGGCAGCGAACAGCACATCCTGATCGTCTTTGCGGCCGAAAATATCACGGTAGCAGCGGAAATAATTCTCCGCCGCGCGGCGCCTGTCGCTCTCCGCGCGCCTGGAGGATGTCAGCGATTTTGCCAGCAGCAAGATAGAAAGCAGCTCTTCGTCGCTGTCGAGACGAAAGGGGATCGACTGCAGCCACCTAATGGCCCGGAAGTAACGCTTCAGGGTCTCTGACTGCCGGTAGCTCCCGTAGGGCTGAAAAACGGCATAATCGATTCCACCGTATACCTCATCGGCGGTTCCGAGCCAGTCCGGGTAGTATGTTCCCCGGGCTTGTGCAACCCGGCGAACCTCGGTTTCGACGATCGCGGCGATATCCGGATCGAGCACCGCATCCGTATCACCGACAAGTTGCAGCGCCACGGAAACAACGATCCCTGCGCGCAGCCGGGCGCGTTGTCTGAGTCCCTGATAATCAGGATCTTCCGGCTCCGATGCGGCCGTCGGCCCGGTCCGGGATCCGGAAGCCCTTGTGTCGGCCTGATTTGCCCGCTCGGGCTCCTCGGTTGCCACCTGTTGCTGCATCAAGCGTAGCGCATTTCGCAGATGAGGGGCTGCGGCCTGCTCATACCGGTTGAGCGAATGTGCCAGCAGCACGTGAAATGCCTGCAGTACGGCGTCGCCGGTTATAAAGACCGGTCCCTGAGGTGCCAGATAGGGTTCATAGATCTGGCGGTAGCTGCGATTGGTGATCGAGACTTTTTCGATGTCTCCCGGCGACGGTTGAATTACCGCAGTGGCCGGCAGCGGGACCTTCCTGGGAACCGGCGCATCTTGCGGGGCAATGGTTTGGCTCGGTTGCTGCGCAGCAGCGACAGCGGCCATCAGAAGAAACAGCAGCACACAGATCCCCGGCAGGTGGGAATTCTTTTTCACTTCCGCCCCCTCCATGTGGATGTGCAGAACGAACGAATACCGCTTGCGAAACTTGCGGTTTTAAACGTTCAGAATATCGGCAACCTCCCCCAGGCGGTCGATATGGAAGTCGGCTGCCAGGGAAGGGTTTTTATACGCCACGAAAGGAACTGCCGCCGTCTTGGCGGCTGTCTCGTCGAGTTCGGAATCACCGATGTACAGGGTCTGCTGTGGCTCGATGTCAAAGCACCGGGTGATTTTTTCCAGTTGGTCCGGATGGGGTTTGGGGCGGGCGACGTCCATCGACGTGACCACCAGATCGAAAAGCCCTGCCAGGTTGTGGGTTTGAAGAACACGATTCATGGTGTCGGATCGATTGGTTGCAATCGCCGTGTGATACGCGGGTCTCAACTTGTGAAGCAGCGGTATCAAATCCGGTTCCAGCTTCATCAACTGCAAAAACGGGCGGTAGGTCATTTCTTTGCGGTAAGACATCGCCGCATTCAGCAGGGACGGCTCCGGCAGCAGCAGCTTCAAAGACTCGTCCACGGTATGCATGTGGGTGTACACAAACTGCTCGGTTGTCATCGCCGGCTTGCCGAAATGCGCGAGTATCTGGTTGTAGTATGCTCTGTTGGCGTCGCTCGTGTCAAACATGACACCGTCGCAATCAAAGGCGACAACCCGAACGCTATCGAGTTTCTGAAAGGCCATGTCTCATCTTCGCAGAAATTGAACGGCTGCCGGCGCCGGACCCGGCTTAGTTCCTTGTTCCCGGTTTGGGGGCCCCTATCCGACCGTGGACGTTTATGAGGATCCGGGGGACATGCCGGCTGTCGGTGGTCAACTCGATCCGGTCGGTATAACGTCCCTGGTCCGCTTTACGGTTTTCCACCGTCAGCAGGTAGGTGACCCGGCTGTCGTTTCGCTCTTCTTTCAGGCGGTAGCGGATGTTGCGGCCGTCCCGCGCTGTTGTTTTCAGAATTTTGAAGGGAAAGTCTTTTTCCGGAACGACCGAGACCGTTTGCTGCAGTTGCGCGCCGGCCGTACCGTAAAGTCTAACGTTCTGAGGGGTGACGGTGACAACCTTCTTGACGCTGCCGCTCACGCTCAACTCGAGCACAGGGCGTTTGGGATCGTTGGTGTAGACATGGATCTTTTTGCTCAACCGGCGTCCCCCATAGCCGCTTGTATCGACCTTGATGGTGATTTTACCCTCCTGCCCGGGAGGAATGTGTCTCGGAAACGAGACCGCCGTGCAGCCTCAGCCGGTCCGGACCCGGCTGATGTTCAGCGGTGCGTCGCCCTTATTCTGCAGCACAAAATCGTGAAAAACTTCCTGGCCGTCAACGACCGGTTCAAACCGAAAGACGCGAACCGCGATATCTGCGATCGGCCATGATTTTTGGAACCGAACAATTTCAATCCGATCTGCTGCCGGCACCCGGGTTTCGGCCGGTGGTTCGGAAACGGATGTGGAGATGGCCGCATCGGCAATCTGCAATCGGTAAAAAGCGACACCCCGGTTCATCAACCACCGGCGCAGCGACTCGGCCCTTTCGCGGCCGAGCTTGGCGTCCCGCCGCCCATCGCCGGAGGGGGCGACAATACATTTTATTTCGATGGACACCAGCGGGTCCGACAGCAGTACCTGCAACAGTTCTTCCAGTGCGCTGTCTGAACTTGAATCGAGAGCGGCGGAATTTTTGGCAAACGACACGCCTTTCAGCACGAATCCGTCCGGCTGCCCGGCGGCGCCGCAGCCGTCCTGCAAACCAAAAAACAGCAGCACAACGCCCAATGCCACCAAACCGCTGCGGGTGCGGTATCTCATCGGAACCTCCTAATTGAAAGGGATTGCAGTACCAACAATAAAACCTGTCTCAAAAAAAGAGGATCAGGGTGCAGGGCAAGGCGGTTGAGGGCGGGCAGCAAAAAAGCGGAGCATACGGAAATGCACCACAGTATGTGAGCAGTTTGAGCCGGCCCCCAGCGCAACCCTGGACCCTTGGACGCATTTTGGAAATAGTCTTTTTAGTATATCAGCAAAAGGAACTGCTTGGCAATCATCGGTTCCTTCTCCAAAACCCCGAAAAATAGTGCTTACATCACGAATACCGGATCGACATCCACGGCGACGTGAACACCGCGGTGGCTGAACAAACCCGGGTTTTCGGAAATCAACGCTCGGACGAATCGGTGCAGGGGGCCGACACCGGAGCCTTTGGTGAGGATCTGCCAGCGATACCGACCGGCAATCCGGGTCAGGGCCGCCTCGATGGGACCGAGAATCTCCACCGCCCCGGAAAACTCCTTGCTCCGGCGCTGCAGACGACGACATAAATCCCCCAGCTGTTGCGCATGCGCGGCGGTCTGCTTTTTGTCCCGACCGGATATCATAACCTGAACCATCCGTGAAAACGGGGGGTAGTTCAGGGCCTTACGAAACCGGATCTCCTCGGTATAAAACGCCTTGAAATCCTGATTGCGGGCCGCAACGATGCTGAAGTGCTCCGGATTGTAGGTTTGCAAAATGACCTTGCCGGGTGTCTGCCCGCGACCGGCGCGTCCGGCCACCTGGGCCAGCAGCTGAAAGGAGCGCTCGCTGGCCCGAAAATCCGGCAGGCTCAACGAAAGGTCTGCGCAGATGATTCCCACCAGTGTAATGTTCGGAAAGTCGTGCCCTTTGGCAACCATCTGGGTTCCCACCAGCAGATCGATACGGCGATCGCGAAGATCCTTCAGAATGCGCACCAGCGTCCCCTTGCGCCCGGTCGTGTCTCGATCCATTCGGGCCACCCGTGCCTGGGGGAAGAGCTTTTTCAACACCTCCTCGATTTTCTCGGTACCCAGGCCCATGTGCCGAATCCGGTCCGCACCGCAGCTTTCGCAGGCAGCCGATACCGGCCGTGTGAACCCGCAATAGTGGCATTTGTATGCAGCCGCAGCCTGATGCAACGTCATGGAGATGTCACAGTGCCTGCATTTTACGGCTTCGCCGCAATCTCCACATACGGCAAAGCTGGCAAATCCCCGCCGATTGAGAAAAAGCAGTGTCTGCTCCCCGCGTTCAAGCACCGCCGCCATCTCTGCGGTGAGCTCATCGGATAAAAACCGGCGAATTCCTCTCTGGTCTCTCGATTCGCGCAGGTCGACCACGGTGATCTCCGGCAGAGACCTTTGTTCCACCCGTTTTTCCAGATTGATCTCCACCAGTTTTCCCCGGCTGGCGTTGTAGTACGATTGGATGGAAGGGGTGGCGGAGCCGAACAGCGCGACACAGTTTTCCATTTTGGCCCGCACGGCCGCCAAATCGCGTGCGTTATAGCGTAAGTTGGTTTCCTGCTTGTAGGAACTGTCGTGCTCTTCGTCCACGACGATCAAGCCGATATCGGTCAGCGGTGCGAAAATAGCCGACCGGGCACCCAGCACGATACCGGCTTCCCGGTCACGGATGCGCAGCCACTGGTCATAACGCTCGCCGTCCGAAAGGCCGCTGTGCAGCAGTGCGATCCGGTCACCGAAACGCGCGCGAAACCTTCTTTCCATCTGTGAAATCAGAGCGATTTCAGGAACCAGGATCAGAACCGTCTGCCCGTCGTGGATCACCCGTTCGGCGAGCTGCATGTATACTTCCGTCTTTCCGCTGCCGGTCACCCCGGCGAGCAGGAAGGCACCAAAACCGCAACCCAGGGACTGCATCACGCGACTTATCACGCTGCTTTGCTCTTTTGTGGGCAACAGGGCCGTGTCGGCATCGACGGTTTCACCAAACGGATCCCGGTATCGTCTTTGCTCAAATATTTCGATAAAGCCTGCACGGGCCATCGACTTTACGGTAGCCGCAGTGGTGGGCACCGCAATGATCAACTCCGGTAGCGACATCTCCTTAGCGGCCTGCAGCGTATGAAAAATCTTTTCGCGCTGCCGGGTCAGCGTGCCGACTTCCGGAAAAGGATTCGCCACCCTGACAAAGCGCTCGGTCTTCGGGCGCACCCGACCACCGGTCAGCTTTCTTTCGATGGCAATCCAGCCCTTATGCTGCAGGTTCCGCACAAAGGCACCGGCAGGATGGGTATCCAAAGCCCGGGCGAGGGGTTTCATCCGCGAAGGGGCTTTGTCCAGCAACTGCAGCGCCGCCTGCTCGGCTTGATCCGCTTTGCCCTCCAACAGGGCAGCTTTGCCTGCATCGGTGATGCTGCCCACCGCGGTTTCGGTG
>JAHEIV010000150.1:0-3591 GCA_024639205.1 Deltaproteobacteria bacterium
TTCCCCCGAGCAAGTTTATCGAGCAAACGCAGCGCAAGTCCGCGCGCAACGCGGTCGATGGCACGGGATTTTTTAGAACCGACAGCCTGTGGATCAGCGGGTACGATCGAATCCGTCATCTGTCTGCCCCTTCGTCACATGGTTGTTCGTTTCTTCGGATGAGTGAAAATCGGAACCCTTTTTACCACTAACCGTAATGCCTGCCAGTAAATCAAGAAAATCACCTTGACGGTCAGCACCGGGTACTGAAAAAGTACGCGGGTCAGCGATCTGCGGTTCAACTCCCGTCTTTCCAGCGCGAGGCTGGCGTCGAACATCTTGGTGCCGTCTTGATAATCGATCATGTGCACGTTCAACCGCTCGCCCGGAACGCGAAACCGCCAATCGTAATGAATGTTCATGTCGATGAATGGGGATACGTGAAAATCTTTATCCAATCGATGCCGTCGCCAATCCTCGCGGGGATGCTCGCTGCGGTGGGCAGGCAAGACATAGCAATGGATCTCTCCCCACGGGGTGTTGTGAATCTCCACAACGATGGTTTCAACGCGTGTACCGGACCGATCGAAGCAGTAATAGAAGCTGGCCGGGTTGAAACAGAACCCGAAATAGCGCAGGTGGGTCAGGAGGCGAATGGGTCCCGGGGGGCGGATGCCGGTTTCTTTTTTTACAAGATCGCGGACGGCATCATCCAGAGAGATAGCCGGGTTGCCGAAGTGATCTTTACGGCGAAACCAGGCGATGTTGAATTTCTCGAATGACCAAAAGGGGTGGCAGTCAAAAATGGCCGGCAGTTCAACCAGGTCCAGATACATGAAAAACAGGCGATAGCGAAAACGGTTCGCAGACGGTCGATAGCGACGGTGCCGGACGGTGCCTTCATATATGTGGCTTTGCATTACTATAATCGTTTCCCGAAATGCTCGCAGACAGCCAGGGCGCTCTTTACACCGTCCTCATGAAATCCGAACCCCCAGTATGCGCCGCAGAAATAGGTCCGGTTAACGCCGTTGATGTCCGCCTGCCGGCGGCGAGCCGCCAGACTCTCCGGGGAGTACAGCGGATGATGATAGACAAAGCTGTCGATTTTTTTTGCATCTTCAACAGCCCCCGGCAGGTTTAGGGTCACACAGTACTCCTTCCCGGCGCCTAAACTCTGGAGAATGTTCATGTCATAGGTCAGCGCAACCCGTCCCATGTCTTCTTCGGGTATGTGGTAATTCCAGCTGGCCCAGGCGATTTTCTTGGGTGGCAATACGGCTGTATCCGTGTGCAGGATTGCCAGGTTTTCCTGATACGGAATGGCTGCAAGAATTTTTTGCTCGGCTTCCGACGGATCCGAAAGCATCTTCAAGGCCTGATCACTGTGCGTGGCAATGACGGCCTGATCAAATGAATGCGATTCGCCGCTGGCCATGCCGATCTCAACCTGATCGGGTCGGCGGCGAATCGATTTTACCGTTGCGTTCAGGTGGATTCGCTCGCGGTAGCGGCGGATAAGAGGCTCGACGTATTCTCGGGAGCCACCTTTAACGACCAGCCACTGCGGCTGGTTGCGGATGTTGAGGAAGCCGTGGTTGCTGAAGAACTCTACGAAATAGCGTGCCGGGAATTCCCTGAACCTTACCGGGTCCGTCGACCAGATGGAATCTCCCATCGGTATAATGAAGTTTTCGATGAAGTCGCTACTGTAATGTTTGGCCTCCAAATACGCCTGCAGGGTAATTTGGTAGTCATCGGTCTCAATCAATTCTGCCGCTTGGCGTCGGAAACGGATGGCTTCCAGCAGCATCCGGTAAAACGAGGGGCGCAACAAGTTGCTGCGATCGGCAAACAGGGAATTGAGCGTACTGGGGCTGAAATAACGACCGGTTTTCTTGCATTGCACGCTGAAACTCATGTCAGACAGTTGCCACGCAACGCCAAGTTGTTGCATCAGTTTGGTAAAGTTCGGATAGGTTTTTGTGTTAAATACAATAAACCCGGTGTCAACCGGAACCATGTGCCCGTTTTCCGAAACATCGATGGTATGGGTATGCCCGCCGATGTAATCGTTGGCTTCGAACACCGTAACTTCATGGTCCTCCGAGAGCAGGTAGGCCGCAACCATTCCGGAAATGCCGGAGCCGATAACAGCGATACGCATCGGTAGCCCCCTTATTTGGTACCGTAATTATTGAAAGCATTGGTATGAGAAACTGACATTCTTACCAATGAGATTCGGTGGAATAAACACCAAATGATTCCCGATATACCAAATCGGCACTCAAAAGAAAATGTTTTGTTCTGCTGCAACGATACCCCGGCGGGGCCTGCGGTCCGGGGAGAAGGATTCACTGCCAGTTGGGATCCCGGTTTTCTCGATCGACAGCTGCTTCAAATCAATGCCGGTGCAAAACGCCCGTCCCTGGCCTCGAATCAACACCACGCGGATATCCGGATCCTCATCAATGGCTTGCGCCACCCGGTTGAGCGCTATGGTTCCATCGTTGTTCATGGCATTCAGTTGTGACGCACGAGTAAGCGTCAACCATGCCAGCTTTCCTTCTTTTTCAAGCTGCATTTCGTCGGATCGATATAATCGTTTCATCGGGATCTCACCGTTTCCATTATGATTGAAACGACACAGGCTAAGCCTGCAGTAAATTTACGTTCAGGGTACCGGTTTGCTCCCCATTACAATAAACACTTTTGAACCGAAAGCCCCATCGATCGGACCGATCGGTTCGGGAATTATCGAAACCGCAGTCGGCCGGCCAGCAGGGCTCCCCCGGTGATTGCGGCGCCCACCAGCAGGATGCCGGCTGCAAAAGAAACCATGTCGCCCATATAGCCGATAAGAGAAGGGACTGCTCCGCCGCCCAGCAGAAATGCGATCGGTATGGTCAGCGAAACTGCCAGGTTACGGGAGCCTTCAGGTCCGATGCGCGACAGGGCGGCGAATCCTGCCGGGAAAAAACAGACTGCCAGCAGGGGTTGGACAAACACAGCCGCCAGCACCCATTGATTCGAAGCAGCGCCCATCAGGACGGTGGTAATGCCGGTCAGCAGAAACACGGCAATCATCACATTCCGGGGTCCAAAGCGGTCGGATGCCCATCCGCCGGCCAGTGCCATGAACAATCCCGAAATTCGGGACAATCCCACGACGGTATTGGCCAGGTCCCGCTCCAATCCGTGCTCGTTTACCAGGAACAACGGCAACATCGTGTAAACGCCCAGCGTGCTGCTGATTCCCAGTGCGAATAGCATCGACATGATCCAGAATGCCGGGTCGACGAGGAAGTCTTTTATAGCGGCCAGACCGGGTGGATTCCCCGTAAAATCACCGCCGCGGCCGACTCGCAAGAAACCGAACCCGGCCACCAGGGCGGCCGCCCCGATCAGCACCAGCACAGCTTTCCAGGAAAACCATATCATCAATGCTTCCGCCAGCAGCGGGGCGGCTACCAGGCCCAGATTCGGGGCCAGCTCGTGAACGGCGTAGGCCTTTCCCAAATGCCGGGGTTCGATTAGGTTGGAGATGACGGCAATACCGGACGGCAGATAGATGCCGGTGGTGACCCCCATCACAAAGAGCAGCAGGCGCAG
>JAHEIV010000150.1:3601-7224 GCA_024639205.1 Deltaproteobacteria bacterium
CAGGCTGTGGGAGAAAACCGACCCGATCAGCGCGATCCCCAGCACCAGGGAGGAAATAAAAATAGCGTGGCGGTGGAAAATGCGGGCAACCAGCCAACCGGCACCCAACAGCCCGGTAAAGTAGCCAGCGGAGATCACAAAGAACAGGGAACCCGACTGAAGGTGTGTTAGGTCCAGCGATCTTTCGATCTCCGGGGCCAATGGGGAAATGCTGACACGGGAGACAAAATTGAGAAAAAAGATCAACGTCAGCAACAGCAGGGGAGTCAGGTGAGCAGAAAAAGAACCGGACGACTGCGGCATGGTTTCCGACGAACCGGGTGATTGCAAGTTGGGTTGGTTCATTGTTTTGCCCTGTGGCTGTGACCACTTTGGTTATCCGGTGAACAAGCGTGGTTTGTTTTCCCGGATGGTTGCATGACTTCAGCTGGGATGCGCTGGTTGATATCATAAACCAGGGCAAAGGGAGCCATCGGTATAACAAGAGGTACGGGAAGGAAGATGAGGATCGCCGACATCTGGGGCTCTCATGTTGACGGTGAGGAGTTCGGCCGGGCTGCAGAACGGGACTGAAGATATTCGATGGCTTTAAGCGCCGCCAGAAATCCGGAGGCGATGCAAGCCATCACACCGCCACCGAGGGTGCCGGCTCCGGTCAGAAAAAGGCCCCGGATGCCGGTACCGCAATCAATAAAGCGTCCCGGGCCTACTTGAGAAGGGGTCTGGTCCGGACCGAAATTCCCTCCTTTGCGGGCACCCACCCAGTATTCGTTGGTGAGCGGCGTGGCAAAGGTGAGCTGTGTGATATGACCGGAAAGCCCCGGAACGTATCGTTCCACTTCATGAATCAGGCGCATGCCGATCTGTCTTTTCAGTGACTCGTATTGCCGGCCGCGGCGGCCGGAGGGAAGATGCGACCACTTCTCAAACAGCTGGTAGCTGGTGCCGGTGATCACCTGAAGGCTGTGATACCCGGTCGGTGCGTGGCCGCCCTGCGGATCCTTTACAGAGGGGCTGGTCAAGAAAAAATAGGGGATCTGGTCAGGCACCCGCGGTGCGGTCAGACAGCGGATGATAGCGTTCAGGTCGTAACCATTGATGTGGATCAGATTGGCATCGCTGACTCCAAGGGCTTTCAGGTCGAGACTTGTGCCGATGAAAGCATAAAAAGCACCGTCGGAGGGTTTTAGTCTCTGCGCCTTTTTGCGAAGGCGGGCCGGGACCCGCTCGGCAGGGGTGATCAGCTCTGCGATCGTCAGACTTGGATCGACATTGCTGATCACCGTCCGGGCGCTGTATGAATCGCCCCTTTCGGTGACGACCAGAAATTCTTTTCCTTTTTTGGTGATCGATTGCACCCGGCTGCCGCTTTTCAGCGCAGCCCCCTGTTGCTGCAACTCCTCTACGAAAGCATCCCGCATCGCACCGCTGCCGCCGCTGGGGTAGTATGCGCCATTGAAGTAGTGGTTCATGACCATTACGGCCATGATTGCCGAGGCGCGCTCCGGCGGCGTTCCCAGGTTAATGGCCATTGCCGACAAAGCGGCCTGCAGACGCTTGTTTACGGTTATCTTGTCGAGCAACTGCTGGTAGGTCTGTCGGTGATAACGGATCATTTCCGGATGGCGCAGGATAAACAGAAGCCGCAGCAGCCATTTTCCCCGGGTTTGGGCCGCATCCTGGACCGCCTGCCGGATTTGGTTGAAAATTTCAAAAAAGCGATCGACCGCCGGGCCGTCGCCGTCGAACATTTGTTGCAACCGTTGCCGAAATCGATCGGTGCCTTTGCAGAAAAGAACTTCATGGTGTGGAAAAACGTAACGGTCGAAACCGTCCGGATCGAGCTCAAGGAATGAAAGCCGTTGCCCCACCCCGAGTTCATCTAAAAGATCTCGGAACGAACCGCCGGCTGCCAGATCACCAACATAATGCAGCCCGGTGTCGTACTGATAACCGTTGCGCTGAAACGGATTCAGATACCCGCCAAAGGATGGCATGGCCTCCAGCAGCAGCACACGACAGCCGTCTTTGGCCAGTTTGAGACCGGCCGACATCCCGCCGGCTCCGCTACCGACTATGATTGCATCCAGATCCGGCATCTTCTGTTCCCGATAGCTTGACGAATGCGACCGTCGAATGAACCGGGCTATGGATCAGCCCGGTAAACGATTTCGTCTGACTCGCTGCTTTCACCGGCATCCGTTACGGCGGTGACCGCAAAATAATAGGTGCGCCCTTTTTCAACCCGGGTGAAGCGAAATGGCGGTGCAATGCCCGTGATTTTATTTCCGTTGTACTTGGTGATTCCCGGTTGAGTGGACCAGTAAAGGTTGTAGCTGCGAGCGTTCGGTACTTGATCCCAGGAAAGGGTTACCTCACCGTACTGCGGTGGCGCAGCTGTGCCTGCCGCTGACTCAATGGTTGCAGGACGAGATGCCTGGTCGAAGCTGAAAAAATAGACTACACGCTTGGCAGCATAGACCAGCAGCAGTGCGGTCGCTGCCGTCAATGTGAGTCCGACGGCCAATGCGGTGTTTCGACTCATCGATTTTGCTTTCCGGCGGTGCCCACTGTTGCCGGCAGTCTGCTACGGTCCTGTCTGCACCCGGCATGACGTCTCTGCGACGATTCGTCGGCCGCGTTTATCTGAAGGTGCGTAAAGCCGCCATACCGCCATCCATGTGGATGATCTGCCCGGTCATCCAGGCAGCTGCGTCGGACAGCAAAAAAAGCACCATCGCGGCCATTTCTCCTGCCGAGCCGATGCGCTTCAAGGGGTGACGGTCGGCCGCTGCTTTGCGCTTTTCATCAGTGGACAGCAGATCCTTCGCCAAGGGCGTGTCGGTCAGCGATGGGGCCAGGGCGTTGACCCGGACGCGAGGCGCCAGTTCGGCAGCCAGGGAGCGCGTCAGCCCTTCCAGCGCCCCCTTGGCACTGGCTACCGATGCATGAAACGGCATTCCGGCGGTTACCGCCACCGTGCTGAAAAAGACGATAGACGCACCGGAAGGCGATTTTTTCAGCCGCGTCAGGCAGCCTTGAAGCACCCGAACCGCTCCCAGCAGGTTAATGTCCAGATCCTCTCTGAAGTCCGCATCGGTGAGACGCTGAAATGGTTTCAACCGGATAGTGCCCGGGCAGTAAACCAGCCCTTGCAGTGTTTCCGGCAAAGACCCGAGGTCGAGTTCTCCCTGACGGACATCCAGCGGCAAGTGGGCAATGCCGGGGGCATCGCGCAGCGTTTCGGCGTTTCGGGATCCGACAAATACGGTTTCATTTTGACCAGCGAGTGCTTTCGCAACTTCCAGGCCGATGCCGGAGCTACCGCCGATGACCAGGGTGTTTTTTGCAGACATGCTCTATTCTCCACAGTGATTGATTTGAACCAACAACGATCTTTGTCAAGGGTACCATCATTGACTGCGCCCATGGAACATTTTAAGCATTTAATTGGCTCTGTCACGGACCTTACAGGTGGGGAGCCTTATGGACATAGTGAATCCTTTGGGATCGATGTGACCTGCCATGTGAATCCGGGCAGTGATGGAGAAACCTTCGCCCGGGAAAACGATCAGCAGAGCGCAAGGCGCCGTTGAGTGCTGCCCGGCCGCACAGTGGAAATT
>JAHEIV010000151.1 GCA_024639205.1 Deltaproteobacteria bacterium
GCTGGTTATTCTTGTCGGGTCAGTCCCGCTGGCGATGTTCGGCGCCCTTTTCTTCACGTTTCTGAAAATGCCCGACCCCAACGTCCCCTTCTGGACGGCCGGCTGGACCACCACCTTAAACATTTACACCCAGGTGGGCCTGGTGACCCTGGCGGGGCTGGTGGCCAAAAACGGTATCCTGATTGTCGAATTTGCCAACAAGCTGCAGCTCGAAGGCATAAGCAAGCACGAAGCCGTGCGCAAAGCCGCCGTTACACGCCTGCGGCCCATACTGATGACCACCACATCGACCATCGCCGGCTACATGCCCTTGCTGCTGGTTTCCGGTGCGGGCGCTGCGGCACGCAATTCCATCGGATTGGTGCTGGTGGGGGGCATGACCATCGGCACCCTGTTTACGCTGTTTGTTATCCCTTCGGTGTACATGCTGATCGCCAAAGACCATCAGCAAGCCCCTGTCACCGCATCGGCGGTACCATCGGCAGCCTGAAAACCTTAAAGGGGTGTGCTCTGCAACCTGCGCACTCTCGCTTCCAGCCGACATCGACGGATACGCTATCCCTTGCCGACAAAGAAAGAAACTGCCGATCGGATATGCGAGCCCGATAACCCCGGAAAACCTCAGAGCCATCGGGATCACCGGTAAGTATCTCTCATATGCAGAAAAAAGGCTCGCCGGTTATCCATTTACAGGTCCGACGTCAGGCAGGAGATCAAGAGCAGGCTTTAGAATGATTCCAGGTCATCGAACCGGTTCATGCGCTCCATCCGCATCAGTTCGCGCTGGTAGCGTCCTTCCCAGCCCTGCTTGCGAATGGTTCGATCGATCTTGTATTTCAACGCCGGCTGGAGCAAATGCTCCCATATGGCTGCCCAGCCCCGGCCGTCGCGTTTGGCCAGATCGGTGGGACGCCACCATCCCAGAATCCGTTGCTTGTGGTACCAGAAAAAATACTGGAGCTCTTCGGCCGTGAGGTGCTTGGTCTTCACATTGGCCCACAGGCCGTTGTAACGCTTGTAGTCGTCGATATTGCTCAACAGGCCGGCTTCGATCAGGTTGTTTCGCAAACCGGTTTTCGGATAAGGTGTTAGGATCTGGCAATAGGAGGCATCGACCCTCAGGGAGTTGAAAAATTCGTAATTGCGGATAATCGCACTTTCGTCGTCATCGGGAAAACCGACGATCAGCCCACCGACCACCATGATGCCGTGACGGTGACAGTTGGCCACCGCCTGTTTGGTCGCAGTGGTGATGTCTCCTTTGCGCATAGCCACTAGATTGACGGGAAGCGCGTTCTCGATGCCCAAAAACACCGATTTGAAGCCGGCCAGGGCCATTTTCCGGACCATCTCCTCGTTGCGTGCCATACTGATGCAGTCAGCCTGGGTGACGAGTTTAAGATTCGGATACCCCCGCTCGATGATGGCATCACAGAGTTTTATCACGCGCTCGGGATCCAGTACCAGGTTGTCATCGGTAATAAATACCCAGCGCGTCTTTCGCCGGTAATAAATTTCATCCAGGTCTTCCAGCACCCGGGAGATGGGATAGGTGCGAAAGCTCTTTCCGTACATGTGCCGGATACTGCAGTAGTTGCACGAGCGGGTGCACCCTCGCGAGGTCTCGATCACTTCGATCTTGTTGTACATGCTGTGGTAACCGAAGGTGAGCCGTCGCTTGTCTCGCACCGGTCGGCGCAGACCGGCCAGGTCGAGGGGCTCGGCCCTGGGGGTGTGAACGAATTCTTGGTCGACGCGATAGGACAGGGATTCGATATCCTCTACCCGGTCCCGACCGTCAAGTGCATTGACCAGCCGGCGAAAGGGCTCTTCGCCCTCGCCCCGGATGATGTAGTCGAACCACTGGGACTCGGGCGAGGCGGCGATTTCCTCGGACATGAGCGTGGCGTGATAACCGCCAAGGACGATCTTGGCCTCCGGCAGCAGCCGCCGAACCAGGCGGGCGACCTTCACACAGGTATCGAACTGCCAGGTCATCGCCGACAGGCCTACCACATCCGGTTGTATCTTGGTCAGTTTGCGGGTCAGGTATTTTCGGACCCGGCCCCGTTTGCGGATCAGATCGATGACGTAGACATCGTGGTCGGGATCGATGTTACCGGCCACGCAGGCAATGCCCATGTTCGGCATGTGAAGGGCCGATTCATGAACGATGATCGGTGCGACATCCGGCATGGAAATCAGCACAATCTTCATTTATCCTCCTTGGTCGCGGCAAGAAACATCGTCTGATATTGCCGGAGTTGCAGGGGACTTTTACAGTCTACCTGTCTGATAAAGTTTATGCTGCCGTCCGGCCCTGTCAAGAACGCCGGAAGCAACCGGTGCCGCTATAAAGATAAGCGTTGGACGTAGTAGGCGAATAGCATATTGTCGGCAACTATCGAATAAAAAAATGTCATTCCGAACGGATACGAGACCCAGGGTCAACGCCGATCTTACGGTTGTTTTGGTTCAACGACCTGGAAACGTTTCGAATGAGGCAGCGACCTGAACCGGCAAAGCTGGAAAGCTATTTGATAAACGGCAAATTATCCTTATATCCACTTTACGAATCGCCGATCCGGCATTAGATTGGCATCCATACAGCTCCTATCGATTCTGCAACCGCGAACGAAGAAAAAGGAGGTCACATGACGGAACAGATATCGTTGGAATCCGCTGCGCAGGTGATGCGCGAAGCTATGCGTCAGACGGTCAAGCGTCACTCACTCTGGTATCTCATCCAGGGTGGTTTGATGGTGCTGGCCGGCATGGTGGCTCTCGTTTACCCGGTGTTCTCTTCTCTGGCGGTCGTCGGCCTATTAGGGTGGCTGCTGATTATCAGCGGCCTTGTCCAGGGCATCAGTTTGATCGGGGCCCGGAATGTGCCGCATTTCTGGTTGCAGCTTTTGTCGGTCGTACTTTCCGTTATCATCGGACTGATGTTTTTGCGCAACCCCGGAGAAGGGCTTTTTACCCTGACAATGCTGCTTATTGTCTTCTTTATGGTGGAAGGCATCTCCAAAGTGATTTTCTCGCTGACCATTCGGCCCTTCCAGAACTGGGCATGGGTGCTGGCAAGCGGTTTGATCGGAATCGTGGTGGCGCTTTTCCTTTGGAGCCGTCTGCCGGTTACGGCGGTCTGGCTCCTGGGATTTCTTCTGGGTCTTTTGCTGATCAGTGAAGGTGCTGCCCTCGGCTATCTTGCCTGGCAGGTTCGTAAGACTGCGGCTTCGGTAGCGCCTGAAGCCTGATCCCGGGTACCGCGACCCTTTTGGTTCCGGTCCGCCGCGTCACAGCGGACAAGGCGGAGGGTCAGCAGGGGGGCAAGAGAATAACCATGCAGGCCTCGCTTACCAGGGGCAAGGACGAAGAGCTGCGAAGCGTACCGGGGAACAAGCTCGCTGAGTTTAGGATTATCCGCTCGTTTTCAACGTTATTTTCGGGCGATATTCATCCCGCTTGATAAACCGGTGTCACCGGGGAGAGCTTTCTGTCAAAATCGGCGCTGGAAACCCGAAGGGTATGACAGGTAGAATTTCTCCGGACCAAAACCACTTTTGCACCCCACTGTAGTGGGAAACCCCGCAAACGGAGAATGCTATGACCCGCCTCAAACGACGGTTATTAATCGGCACGGTGCTGATCGTGCTAATTGTGAGTGTACTGGTGCTGTTTTTCTACCGGCCCACCCGCCTGGCCCTGGAACGCGCCGAGGCTTTGCAATTCCGGCGCATGCTGGTGACGAAGCTGGGCGATCAGGGTGCTTACCGGTTCTTCTACGTCACCAATCGCCAATTGGAAAGCACAGATGGACCGGTAGAGGAACGCTTCGGGAACCAACGGCAAGATCGTCTGAATTTCGGGCTGTTTGACACCGGGATCGAGCCCACGCTGGGTATCGGAATGATCATCAACCCGACCGATTGGTTCCAAAATGAAGAAATCCGGCTCAGGCAGGTGCAGCCGCTGGACCAAAGTGCATTTATTGCGGAGATACGACGACAGGTGCAAGCAACCCCGCACCGATCGCTTCTGATTAATGTGAACGGATTCAGAGAGCGTTTTCCCTCGGCCCTGCGAAAGACCGCATTTCTGGGTCACGTTCTGGACATCGACTCGCCGTTTCTGGTTTTCGACTGGCCGGGCAACCAGGGATCGACTCCGCGTGGGTACCTGCGCGCACAACGGATTGCCGGAGAGTCCGGAGCCGAACTTGCCCGGACCATGGAACTGATCATCCGGCAGGTTCAACCGGACCGATTGTGGCTGGTTGCAAACAGCATGGGCGCTCAGGTGGTCGTGCATGCCTTCAGCAATCTTTACCGGGAGGCGGATCTGGCCGATGTGCAGACCGAAATCGAAAACGTGGTGCTGACGGCACCCGATGTCGACACGCAGGAGTTTAACGACCAGTTCAAACGGGAGATCACGGCTCTGGCCGGAAATCTGACGGTATATGTTTCTTCCAACGATCGTGCACTGCTGATGAGCCGGATTATCAACCGGGGAAGGCGTCTGGGAGAAAGCACGCTGAACCCGCGGAATCCGGACCAATTCATGGAAGCCGCCGCAATTTTTGAGCTGGTCGAACCCGAAGACGACCTGATTTCTATGGTAGATGTCACACCGGTGAATCGAACCCGCAATTTCCACACTTTCAGCCTGGAAACGCCGGAGTTTTTCGACGACTTGTTTTTGCGGCTCGTCAATGATGTGATGCCGCGGAGCCGACCGGAATATCGAATAGAGACATCTGCCGGCAAAGTATACTGGGTGTTGACCCGCGGACGGTAGGCTGTTGGCCGGTAGTTGGATTCTGAACCTGTCAGAGAAGCCGGTTTGTCAGCATCGAGCCGATCCCGGTCTTGATCGAACGAGTAAGGAGAATGCTTGCATGGAATCTGTCACGATTATCACTGGACGAAACAGAGGGTCTATCATCCGGAGATGGTTCGGCTGCATCGTGCTCGCCACAGCCACAGCCTTGCTCGTCCCGGGATGCAGCGGACCGCCGCTGAAGCCCTGGCACACCGAGAGGCTGACGGCAGAATATACAGCTAGAAAGACCGATAAGATCCGCACCTTCGAAGACTACCGGCAACTGGAAGACAGGCTGTTTGCCCAGCTGGAGGACAAAGTCTACGCTGAGACGGAAACCGGGCCGGAATATGAACTCGTCCGTTACAGCAGCGGCAGTGCGGCGGACCCCGAGCAACGCCGACCCAACTGGAACCGCAGCTTCGAACTTTCCAGCGCCTCTCCTGCCGGCGGGGTCCTGCTGCTGCACGGCATGTCGGATTCACCTTACAGCCTTCGGGCCCTGGGCGAAGAGCTCAACCGGCGCAACTACTGGGTTATCGGTCCGCGACTGCCCGGCCACGGTACGGCACCATCAGGACTTCGGAGAATTAAATGGGAGGACATGGCAGCCGTGGTGCAGCTGTGCATCGAGCACCTCGCATCCAAGGTGGGAGAAAAACCGATTCATATCGTGGGCTATTCCACCGGTGCCCCGCTGGCCCTGAACTTCACCCTCGACGCTCTGGAAGGCAGCATCTCGCCACTGCCGGCCAGCCTTGTGCTGGTATCCCCGGCCATCGGCATCCATCCGGCGGCCGGACTGGCCGGAATGAAGAACGGTTTGTCCGCTGTGCCAGGTTTTGGCGGTCTCGCCTGGTTGTCGGTCGAGCCTGAATTCGACCCTTACAAGTACAACTCTTTCGCCACCAATGCCGGCAACCAGGTTCACCGTGTGACCCGCTCCGTGGCCAGACGTATTTCCTCCTGGGCACGGTCCGGGGATTTAGCATCGTTTCCGCCAACCCTGGTTTTCAAGTCGACCGTCGATGCAACGGTTTCGACCACGGCCGCGGTCGACCGGTTACTCACACCCCTGGGGCCGCATGGACATGAACTGGTGCTGTTTGACATCAATCGCCTGGCTGCCGGGACCACGATGCTGATCTCCGATCCGGGCCCGCTGACCAATCGGCTGATGGCCGACGAGAAATTGCCGTTTACCGTAACACTGGTCACCAATGAAAACGCGGAAAGCAGGCGGGTGGTCACTCGCCGCAAGGACCCGTTTTCCATAGAAAGCGCAAAAACTGAGGCTTTGAATGTTACATGGCCGACCGGGGTTATTTCCCTATCGCATGTGGCGCTGACGTTTCCGCCGGATGACCCCCTCTACGGACAGCGGCCTCCTGACAACGCGGACGTTCTTTTTCTTGGGCAGATGGCGATTCAGGGCGAGCGTGGCTTGCTGAAAATTTCCACCGACTGGCTGCTACGGTTGCGGCACAACCCGTTTTACGATTACCTCGAAAGCCGATCGCTGGTGTGGATGGAAAACGCGGGTGGACGGTAGGCTTTGCGCAACAGGCCGTGCAACAGCGTCAATTGACCGCATTGTGGTAACCGATGCGAATACTATTAGTAGAAGACGAAAAGAAAGTGTCCAGTTTCATCAAGAAGGGTCTTGCCGAGGAGGGTTATGCGGTTGACCTGGCTTCCGATGGTCAGACCGGACTGGAAATGGGCCTCGACGGGGTTCACGACCTGATCATTCTGGACATCAACCTTCCGGGAAAAGACGGGTTGACCGTTCTCCGCGAGCTTCGCAAGAAGAAGGTAACCACCCCTGTGTTGCTGCTTACGGTCCGAACCGCCATCGAGGAAAAGGTCATCGGTCTGGATACCGGCGCCGACGACTATCTGACCAAGCCCTTTGCTTTCCAGGAGCTGCTGGCAAGGGTCAGGGCCTTGCTCCGGCGGCAAACGGATGCAGAAGCTCCGCTTCTGAAGATAGCCGATCTCACACTGGATCCGGCCAGGCGCCTGGTTTTTCGCGGCGAGGAGAAGATCGAGCTGACCACCAAGGAGTTTGCCCTGCTCGACTACTTTATGCGCAACCCCGACCGGGTGCTCACCCGAACGATGATCGCCGATCATGTCTGGGACTACGACTTCGATCCTATGACCAATGTCATCGACGTTTACGTGAACTATTTAAGAAAGAAAATCGAAAGCGGCCGCGAGTCGAAGTTGATTCACACGGTTCGGGGTGTCGGGTACGTGCTCAAAGTGGAGTAATCT
>JAHEIV010000152.1 GCA_024639205.1 Deltaproteobacteria bacterium
CGCCATCGGAGGCGCCGACGCCGTGCTGATCGTCACCGAACCTACGGTATCGGGTATCCACGATATGCAGCGGGTGGCCAACCTGGCAAATCATTTCAAGGTCCCGGCAATGGTCAGCGTAAACAAGTATGACCTCAACCCGGAAATGACCGCGCAAATCGAGGCATTTGCCCGGGTCACCGGCCTGACGCCTACCGGAAACGTTCCCTTCGATCCCCTGTTCACCGAGGCCGTGGTTCAAGGACAAACGATTTTCGAACGCAAACATGGGGGTCCGGCAAAGAAGGCGGTCCGGGAGCTCTGGCGACACGTGGGGACCCATTTGGGGTTTACGGCCGAATCCGTTCGTGAATAGCTTAGCTGCATTGCCGCCCGATGGCAACTTCGAAATCAGGCCCGGCAGTCGAAGCAGGCACAGATGACGGAAACACCCTTTAATTTCTGGCAGGATCACTCCGATTATTACCTGGAGATGGCCTTTCGCGCCGACCGGCATGGAAGCATCGCCCACCCGGACGGGTACGGCAGGCACACCGGCAAGTGCGGGGATACGGTCGAAATCTTTCTAGCCGTCAGCGAGGGCCGCATCGAATCGGTGATGTTTCAGTTAGACGGCTGCCTGAACACCAACGCTTGCGCCAACACGGTGGCGCGCCTGGCAGAAGGCAGGTCGGTGCTCGAAGCATGGGAGCTTCGACCGGAAGAGGTGATCGAAACCCTGCAGAGCCTGCCGCTGGACCATTACCACTGTGCAGAGCTGGTGGTGGGCGCATTTCACCGGGCCCTTGCCGAACACAACGAACTGCAGCGCCGGCCCTGGAAAAAGAACTACCCGCCCCGGTAGGCCGATTGGCACCATCGGTGCGTTTTCAGGAAAACGGAAGCGTTGTTCCTCCTTCGCAGGCAGCCTTCACCCCAACAGGAGGGGACGTTTTTCACGCGCATTGTGGGTAAAGGCCACCGAAACCGTTCCGGGGGGAATGTCAACAGTCTGCTCCAGGTTCGATTTGGCCGCACCGCGACCCGCACCCGGCGAATAGAGCGCTTTGCTGCCGATGGTCTTTCCCTCTGCGTCGAGAAAGTTGATCCAGATGCTGAGCGAATCCAGTCCCCTTCGCGGAACGAGCTTGCCCTTGAACGCGAGCTTTCCGCCGCCGGACGAATCCGCCTGTCGGTACACCAGCTGGTACTCCATCGTGTAATCGGTGGTTTTGACCACCGACTCGAAGGGAGCGCCGGCGGTAAGGGGAATCCGCTGGTCTTCTCTGATGGATGCACCGCTGCAGCCCAAGACAACCGCGGCGGCGACGGCTGCAAGCAGCACCGGCGAAAATACGAACCGGCGGACCGTGACTTGGGCCGGCAACTGGTTTGTCATCATTTTCCTCATTTTTGAAACCCATCGCCGACGCTGTCTGCCGCCAAACGGCGCCATCGCGTCAGGCTGCCCGGGAAAGCCTTACCGCACAGACCTTGTATTCCGGGATCTTGGACACCGGGTCGAGCTGGGCATTGGTCAAGCGATTTGCGGCCGCCCCGGCAAAGTGAAAGGGGATAAAAACGGTCCCGGACACCGCCTTGTCCGACACCTGGATCCGGGCCTGTATCTTGCCCCGTCGGGAGGCGATCTCCACTCTTTCTCCGTTCTCCAACTCGTAGAGAGCGGCGTCTTTGGGTGATATTTCCACAAAGCACTCCGGCACCCGCTCGTTGAGTCCGTCGGTCTTCATGGTCATCGTTCCGGTATGGTAGTGGTACAGCACTCGTCCGGTGGTCAGGTAAAGCGGATAGTCGTCGTCGGTCTGCTCCGCCGGCGGGATGTAATCGATGGCGTGAAACAGCCCCTTGCCGCGGGTGAACTGCTCCCGGTGCAAAATCGGCGTGCCGGGATGTCCCGGGGTCGGGCACGGCCAGTGCAGTCCGTCCTGCTCGATGCGCTCATAGCTGATGCCGGCATACGACGGTGTTACCCGGGCCAGCTCGTTGAATATCGCCTCGCTGTCTTCGTAGTGCATCTCAAAGCCCATCCGGGTTGCCACCTCGCACAGAATCTCCCAGTCGTCCTTGGCCTGACCGGGCGGATCAACGGCCTTGCGGATCCGCTGGACCCGACGCTCGGTATTGGAAAAGGTGCCGTCTTTTTCCGCAAAGCTCTTGGCGGGCAGCACCACGTCCGCCAGTTCGGCGGTTTCGGTCAGAAAGATGTCCTGCACCACCAGAAAGTCGAGGTGTTTCAGGCTTTGTTCGGCATGATTCAGGTCGGGATCGGAAACAAGCGGGTTTTCGCCTATGATATACAAGGCCTTGAATTCACCCTCGTGGGCCTTGGGAACCATCTGGGTGACAGTGAGCCCCGGTTGGGTGGGCAGATCGGTCACGCCCCAGGCCTCCTCCATTTTCTTGGCGATGGCAAGATCGCTCACCGCCTGGTAGCCGGAGTAAACGTTCGGCAGGCCCCCCATATCGCAGGCGCCCTGCACGTTATTTTGACCGCGCAACGGGTTGACCCCTCCCCCGGGGATCCCCATGTGACCGCACAGCATGGCCAAATTGGCAAGCGATTTGACGTTGTCGGTGCCATGGGAGTGCTGGGTAATCCCCATGCAATACAGGATGCTGGCAGCCCCGGCACCTGCGTACAGGCGTGCGGCGGCGACCAGGTCCGCGGCCGGTATGCCGGTGATCTCCTCGACGAACTCGGGAGTGAACTTTTCGACCATTTTCTTCATTTCGTCAAACCCCTCGGTGCGGGTTTCCACGAAACTTTGGTCGTACAGGTCTTCGCTGATGATGACACGCATCATGCCGTTGATCCAGACAACGTCCGTGCCCAGATTCTGGCGCAGCCACAGGTGGGCGAACCGGGCCAGTTTTATGCGCCGCGGATCCACCAGGATCAGCTTGGCTCCCTTGAACGAAACCGCCCGCTTGATGTGGCGGGAAAGTACCGGATGGTTTTCAGTGGTGTTGGATCCGGTTACCAGGATGACATCGGCATCCTCGATGTCGCCGATGGTGTTCGTCATGGCACCGCTTCCGAAGGCTGCGGCCAGACCGGCCACGGTGGAGGAATGTCAGAGCCGCGCGCAGTGGTCGATGTTGTTGGTTTTGAGCACCGCGCGGGCGAACTTGTTGGCGATGTAGTTTTCCTCGTTGGTGATCCGCGCCGATGTCAGCACGCCGATCGCGTCCGGTCCGTGGGACTGCTTGATGCTGCCAAGACGCTGGGCCACCAGGTCAAGGGCCTCTTCCCACTGCGCCTCTCGAAACTGCCCGTTTTCCTTGATCAGCGGAACGGTAAGACGCTGGGGGGCGTGGATGAAGTCAAAGCCGAAACGGCCCTTTACGCAAAGCGAACCGAAATTAGGAGTTCTGTCCTCCACTCCGGAAACCTTGACCACTTTTTCGTCCTGCACGTGCAGGTACATCTGGCAGCCGACCCCGCAGTAGCTGCAGGTGGTGCGTACTTTCTGTGCGGTCCACGGCCTGACCTTGTAGCGGGCGTCTTTTTCCACCAGAGCCCCCACCGGGCAGGCCTGCACGCACTCACCGCAAAACACGCAATCCGAGTCTTTCAGCGGTCGATCTCCGGCCGCAATAATCTTGGCTTTTGCACCCCGATAACCCACGTGGATGGCGTTGTTGACCTGGATCTCGTTGCAGGCCTGGACGCAGCGCCCGCACTGAATGCAACGCGAAAAGTCCCGCACGATGAATGGGTTGACGGTCTCCATGGGATAGGCGGTTTCAGTGGCTGAAAACCGCTCGCCGGTTACCTGGTAGCGGTATGCCAGGCCCTGAAGGCGGCAGTCACCCCAGACCGGGCATAGCTCGCCGCTGCCGTCGTCGCTGCGCACGGCAAGCTGAAAGCTGGTCCAATCCTGACCGTCGCTTCCACGGACCGCACAATTGTGGTTTCCGGAAGAAAGCAACAACTGCAGGATCAACCGCCGGGCGCGCACAACGGCCGGCGATTCGGTCAGCACGATCATGTTTTCGGCAGCCGGAGTAACACAGGCAGGCAGCAGGTTGCGCGCCCCCTGGACATCCACCACGCAGATCCGGCAGGCGCCGGTTGGAACGGCATCTTTTAGATGACAAAGGGTCGGAATGTCGATGTCCCGGCGCCGGGCCACATCCAGAATCGTCTCTCCGGGTGTGAATGAGAAGTCGTTTCCATTGATTACCATCCGTTGTTCAGCGGCCATAGTTTTCTCTGTTCTCCTTTGCCTGACGGGATCTTTACTGCAGTCGCAGGTGCTGCCAAAAAATTCAGCGCCTGTAACTGTTATAAAAATAATCGAGTCTTGTCAACGCGTGAAGCCGAGCGACGGCAGGTATCTGCCGGTGTATTTCAAGCTTTGCACGCAGACGCGAAAAATGTCCATGTGGTGAAAAGCGGGGGTCAGGACAAGGCAGTTGCTTGATTGGAAGCAAAGCGCACAGGCGAGCAGATCTGCAGGGGCGGGTGATAAGGCCCCCGGGGTCTTTCGTGAGACGTGGGGCAGCGCAGCCGTGGGCCCTGGAATGCAAGATGGAAAAAGAAGCTAGAACAGATCCAGTTCGAGCTTTCGCTCCCGAATGTGAGCCAGCACCCGTTTCAAGAATGCTTCCTGGGTGACGCCGTGCTTCACCACTCCATCCAGGGTTCGAACGGCCAGGGTGCCGGCTTTCATTTCCTTTTGCCCAACAGTCAGCGTCAATGGAATCTGGGAGATCTGCGCTTCGCGGATCTTTTTGTTGAGGCTCTCGGTTCGGCTGTCCACCTCAGCCCGAAGTCCGTGTTCTGCCAACTCTGCCCGTACCTGGTCCGCATACGGCACCAGTTCGTCGTTGATCGGCAGCAGGCAGACCTGCACCGGGGCCATCCAAAGCGGAAACCGGCCGGCAAAATGTTCGATCAGGATGCCGAAGAATCGCTCGATGGATCCGAACACCGTCCGGTGAATCATGGTCGGCCGATGCTTCTCGTTGTCCTGGCCGACGTAAAACAAATCGAAGCGCTCCGGCAGCGACATGTCGAGCTGGATCGTTCCGCACTGCCAGGTTCGACCCAATGCGTCCTTGATGTGCAGATCGATCTTGGGTCCATAGAAAGCCCCGTCGCCCTCATTCACCAGGTATTCCTTACCATAGGATTTCAGGGCCGCCTCCAGACCGGCAGTAGCCGTCTCCCACTGGTGGTCGGTTCCGATCGATTTTTCGGGGCGGGTGGAAAGCTCCAGATGAAATCCGAGCCCGAAGGTGCCGTAGATGCGCTCTTCGAGCTGCAGCAGGGCCAGGATTTCTTCCTGGATCTGTTCGGAAGTCATGAAAATATGAGCGTCGTCCTGGTGGAAGGCCCGGACTCGAAACAAACCGTTCAAAACCCCGCTCAACTCGTGGCGATGCACCAGGCCGACTTCCGCCTGCCGAAGCGGCAAATCCCGATAGGAGTGGCGCCGGGAGCCGAACAGCAGCATCCCACCGGGGCAGTTCATCGGTTTGATAGCATAGTCGGTCTCGTCGATAGCGGTGAAATACATGTTTTCCCGGTAGTTTTCCCAGTGGCCGCTGCGTTCCCAAAGCGTTCGATTCAGGGTGATCGGCGTTTTCGTTTCCACGTAGCCGGCCGCACGGTGCTCATCGCGCCAGTAGTCGAGCAGGGCATTCCACACCACCATTCCCTTGGCGTGAAAAAACGGCATCCCCGGCGCTTCATCGTGAAAACTGAACAGATCCAGCGCCGCCCCCAGCTTGCGATGGTTGCGCCGGCGCGCCTCCTCCAGAAAGTGCAGATAAGCCTTCAGATCCTTTTTGTCGAAAAAGGCCGTTCCGTATATGCGCTGGAGCTGGGCGTTGTTCTGGTCGCCTCGCCAGTAAGCGCCGGAGACCTTCATCAGCTTAAAAGCTTTTATGAAGCCGGTATGCGGCAGATGAGGTCCTCGGCACAAATCGGTGAAATCCCCGTGTTTGTAAAAGCTGATCGTCCCGTCATCCAACTCACCGATCATCTCCAGTTTATAGGGCTCATTGCGATAGAAATCGACAGCCTCGGCTTTGGATACCACCTCCCGTCTGAAAGGGAGTTTGGCCTTGATGGCTGCTTTCATCTCCGCTTCGATCCTGGCGAAATCCTCTTCCGAAACCGGCCCCATGTCGATGTCATAGTAGAACCCGTTTTCAACAGCCGGCCCAATGGTCAGATGCGCGTCCGGATACAGATGCAAGATCGCCTGCGCCATGACATGGGCCGCACTGTGGCGCAGCACCTCGATCGCTTCCGGGTCTTTTGTGGTGATCAGGCGCACCGGGGTATCCGCTTCAAAACGGGTGCTCATGTCGAGGATCTGGCCGTTTATTTTCACGGCCACGCAATTACGCGCAAAGCCCTCCGAAATACTCCGGGCAATCTCGAACCCGGTGGGCGGCGCTTCAAAAGCCTTTATGTTGCCGTCGGGAAATGTTATGCGTATCATTTTATGCTTTCGTTTGATCGATTATTGAATACAAACTATAATATGTAAGGAATACTCACTGGTGGGTCAAGAGAAATCTTGTCACGCGTCAACCCAACCCGGAAAACTGTATGACAGATGCACCGAAAATCATCGCATCGGCCTCAGAAGTTGCGAAACTGGCACGCTCCATGGGTAAATCGAGACGCATCGCCGTCGATCTGGAGGCCGATTCGATGTACCACTTCCAGGAGCGGGTCTGCCTGCTGCAGATGGCCACCGCTCGGCACCAGGTGGTGATCGATCCGTTGAATGTCGAAGACCTGTCCGCACTCAGACCGATTTTCAAAAATGAGCGCTATCAGAAAGTGTTTCACGGAGCGGATTACGACGTACGCTCCTTGTACCGGGATTTTCAGATCGAGATCCACAACCTTTTCGACACGCAGCTGGCCAGCAGATTCGTGGGCTTGAAGGAAACCGGCCTGGAGGCAGTTCTTCAGGCTCGATTCGGCGTGAGTCTCGACAAAAAGTATCAGCGCAAGGACTGGTCCCAGCGACCCCTTCCTGCCGAGATGGTTGCCTATGCGGCCAATGACGTGCGCTATCTTCTCCAACTGGCTGAAATACTGCAAGACGAACTTCGCCGTAAGGGACGGCTGGCCT
>JAHEIV010000153.1 GCA_024639205.1 Deltaproteobacteria bacterium
CCTCCATCTCCGGTGGGACCGATCTCAACGGCTGCTTTGCCCTGGGCAATCCGATGGTGCCGGTCTACGCCGGTGAACTACAGTGCCGGGCACTTGCGATGCGGGTGGAAGCCTTTGACGCAAACGGCAAGGCGGTGATCAACCAGCAGGGAGAGCTGGTGTGCACGGCGCCATTTCCTTCCATGCCGATTCACTTCTGGGACGATCCCGACGGCCGCAAATACCACAGCGCTTACTTCGACGTTTATCCGAACATCTGGCGCCACGGCGATTTCATTACGGTCAACGAGCGGGGCGGCGTCGTGATATACGGCCGGTCGGACGCGACACTCAACCCGGGAGGCGTGCGAATCGGCACGGCAGAAATCTACCGGGTGGTGGAGCAGATGGAAGAGATCGAAGACAGCGTTGTGGTGGGACAGGACTGGAAGAGCGACGTTCGGATTATCCTTTTCGTAAAGCCGGCACAGGGGTTTGAGCTTACCGAAGAGCTGAAAAACAAAATTCGTAAAAACATCCAATTCCAGGCCTCCCCCCGGCACCTGCCGAGAAAAATCATTGCCACCCCGGCCGTGCCGTACACCTTGAACATGAAAAAGGTCGAGCTGGCCGTAAAGAAGATGATCGAAGGCCAGCCGGTACTCAACAAAGATGCCCTGAGCAACCCGGAGGCACTCGATTACTACGCCGACCTGACAGAGTTGCAGGAAGACTAAGCGATCCGTTCTGACCCAGCGCAATGAAGAAAGAATTATATCAACTGTTTCCCATCGGCACCGTGCATCACCGGGAAGAGGAAGCCTGGATCGAAATCTTCCCCGCGTATCTGGACGGGCTGCTGGGCATCGAGCAATTTTCCCACATCAACGTGCTGTACTGGCTGCACGAAAACGACGATCAAGAGGGACGCAGTGTGCTGCAGGTGCACCCTTGCGGAAACGAGGCGAATCCACTGACCGGGGTCTTTGCCACCCATTCTCCGCGGCGACCGAATCTGATCGCGCTCACCCGGTGCCGGGTGATGGCCGTAGAGGGCAGCCGCATCCTCGTCGAGGCCATCGATGCCTTGCACGGCTCGCCGGTTGTCGATATCAAATCTTTCTTCCCGGATGATGAGTGCGCCGGTGGGTATCGCTTTCCCCGATGGGAGAAAAGCGAAGATGATCCGCCCTAAATCGACTGCCGCTGCCCGATTTTATGGCGATGTCACCACAGCGCCCGCAGCAGCAAGGATCGATGGATCGGACCGGGCAGCTGCGAACGAGGCTGCCATCGGCACCAGGACAAGAATTCAATAGGAACCGGTTCCCAACCACCAGCTTGTGAACACCCGGAATATCTTACATTCGACTTGAATCGGCTCGCAACATGCCTTCCGAACTCACCGGACAAATAGAGCACATCACCTACACCAATCCTGAGGACGGCTTCACCATCGCCCGGATCAAAGTGTCCGGCCGTTTCGAATCGGTCACTGTTCTGGGCAGATTGATCGCCCCGGTGCCGGGGGAAACTTTCCGGATGAAGGGCGAGTGGGTCCGCCACCCGGTGTATGGTAAGCAGTTTCGCGTCAACAGTTACGAAAGAACGGTGCCGGCAACGGTTGACGGGATCGAAAAGTACCTGGGCTCGGGGATGATCAAGGGATTGGGACCGGTCATGGCGCACCGGATTGTGGATCGTTTCGGCGAGAACACCCTAAAGATCATCGATACGGCAATCGGAAGGCTGGCCGAAGTGGAGGGCATCGGCCGCAAACGTATCGAAACGATCCAGTCTGCGTGGCAGGACCAGCGAGAAATCCGTGAGGTGATGATCTTTTTGCAGGCGCACGACGTCAGCTCCGGCTATGCCGGGAAGATCTTCGGCCAGTACGGCCGGAGGGCGGTTACCGTAGTGAAGGAAAATCCGTATCGGCTGGCCACCGATGTTCAGGGAATTGGATTTGTGACTGCTGACCGGATCGCCACAAAGCTCGGGTTTCCCGCTGATTCCGCTCTGCGGGTCACCGCCGGGGTCCTTTACGTCTTGGACAAGCTCTCCGAGGACGGTCACGTCTATTTTCCTTATGAAGCACTGATCTCTAAATGCCGGGAGACACTTTCGGTAGGAATGGAAGCGGTTGCCGAAGCAATAGCGGGTCTGGTTCAGGCAGATCGGATCGTAGTAGAGGATTTGAACGGGAGCCGCGAGCCGCATTCGGACAACCAAAAAGCGGTTTACCTGAAACCCTACCATGTCTGTGAAACCGGAATCGCCCGGCAGATTCGTTTGTTGTCCGCCGTTCCCAAAACGTGCCGCAAGATTCAAATCGATGCGGCATTGCAGTGGGTGCACCAGCGGTTGTCCATCACGCTGGCGGACGATCAGATCAAAGCCCTACGAGCAGCGCTTGCCGAGAAGGTTCTGGTGATCACGGGGGGACCCGGCACCGGGAAAACCACCATTGTCAATGCCGTTCTGCAGATATTTTCCAGAGTCGGGGCCACTGCCCTGCTGGCAGCGCCTACCGGCAGAGCCGCCAAGCGGTTGAGCGAGACCTGTGGGCATGAGGCTGTCACTATCCACCGGCTGCTTGAATACACCATGACCAGGGGAGGTTTTCAGCGAAACGAAAAAAATCCGCTCATCGGGGATCTGCTGGTGGTCGATGAGGCTTCGATGATCGATACCGTCTTGATGTACCACCTGCTAAAAGCGGTACCGACCGGAGCCACCCTGATTCTGGTGGGAGACGTCCATCAACTGCCGTCGGTTGGGCCGGGCACGGTTTTAAAAGACATCATCGACTCCGGTGCGGTCGCATTGGTTCAGCTCAAGGAAATCTTTCGTCAGGCCAGCCGGAGCCGGATTATTGTCAATGCTCACCGAATCAACAGTGGGCGGCTGCCTGATCTGCAAACGCACGAGTCGCCGGACCCGGCTACCGCTGATTTTTATTTTATCCAGCAGGAGGATCCGGACAGAGTGGTCGAGATCATTCTCGAGCTGATTCAATCGCGAATTCCGCGCAGGTTTGGCCTCGATCCGCTCAACGACATTCAGGTGCTCACACCGATGCACCGCGGGTCGATCGGCGCATCCAACCTCAACCGCCGGCTGCAGAATCAGTTGAATCCGGGGCAGGACGTCATCGCCCGGGGAGACCAGGGTTTTCGGGTCAGGGATAAGGTGATGCAGATTCGCAATAACTATGAAAAGGAAGTGTTTAACGGCGACATCGGCAGGATCATCCGAATCGATTCCTTCAGCCGACAGGTCATCGGCTCCTTCGACGGTCGAGAAGTTGCTTACGAGGCGGGAGAGCTGGAGGAGATCGTGCCGGCCTATGCGATTTCGGTGCACAAGTCCCAGGGAAGCGAGTATCCGGCGGTTGTGATTCCGCTTCACACCCAGCACTTTTTACTACTGCAGCGCAACTTGATCTACACTGCCGTCACCCGAGGTCGGCAGCTGGTGGTGATGGTCGGCACGCGAAAGGCGCTGGCCATCGCCGTAAAAAACGACAAGCCACAGCACCGGTTCACTCATCTCAAAAAACGCCTTGCCGCCCGTTGATCATCTCATCTGTCGGTTGATCCTACGATGATTTCGATACGACGATTAAGCCGGCGTCCCTTTTCCGTCTGGTTGGAGGCTGACGGCCGATAGTGGCTGTGAGCCTGCAGCGACAACCTTTTTGGATCCAGATCGCACTCGTATTGCAGATAGCGTATCACTGCCGCTGCGCGGGCGGCCGAAAGCTCCCAGTTGGAGGGATATTTTTTTACCAGGGTTTTGCTGATGGGCGTACTGTCGGTGTGACCGACGACGATCAGCATCTGGTCCGGGTTGTTTCTGATAGTGTCCGCCAGAGCCTTCAGGAGCTGTTTCCCCTGTTCATGGATTTCCATGCTGCCGGGTTCATACAGAATTTTATCGAGTAGCACCACCTTGACTTCATCCTGCATCCCGACAATTTCGACACTCCCGGTTGCCATCTGTTCCTTCAGGCTCGATTCAATGGTCTTTTGTGTGTCGTCGAGCAGATGAATCACTTTCTCCTGCAGCTGCACAACCGATTTGTGTTTTTCCAGATCGAGCTTCAACTGCTGTGCCCGTTTGTAGAGCTGATCAATATCTTCCGCAAGGCGCCGATTGGTTTCCTCCAACTGCTGCTGCTCTGTGCGCAGCACCTCGAGTTCATCGACGAGCCGATCTCTTTGGACGACAAGTTCGCCCTTTTCGGCATTCACCTGCTCGAGCTGTATGCGACTGTCGGTCAGCTCGTCTTCCAGCGACGTGTA
Source organism: Deltaproteobacteria bacterium (assembly GCA_024639205.1). Lineage (GTDB taxonomy): Bacteria > Desulfobacterota > Desulfobacteria > Desulfobacterales > SG8-13 > SG8-13. The sequence goes on from JAHEIV010000153.1 coordinate 4,287, forward strand.
TCGGTTTTGAGATACACATGCAAAGGTCAACAGGCAAAGCGGTAACAGCCAGACGGATGAATTCAGTTTAGCCATGGGAGGTTTTTCTCTCACGTTTTTTTTCCTCTTTTATTCTCAATGCTTCTTCGTAGATCGACTTGCGGGGCAGGCCGTGTTCGATCGCAAAATCTTTCACGGCTGCCGAAAGCGGTTTTGTCGTATGACGCATCAGCTTTCGCAGCTCTTCCCGGACAGTCTGTAAGTCAGGTGCCGGCTGCCGGGGGCGTCCCGCCACCAGCAGGGTACATTCACCCTTCAGGCTCGGTCGGACCCGGAGTGTCCGGTGCAGCTCAGACAAAGAGCCTCTCAGAAACTCTTCATGGATCTTGGTCATCTCGCGGGCCAGGACACCCTGCCGATCGCCGAATATCGATACCAGCTCGTCCAGTAGCCGGCAGATCCGTCGGGGAGACTCATAAAAAATCAGCGTGCGGGAATCGGTTGCCAGTGAGCGAATCTCAGCTAAACGCCGGCTGCTTTTAGGGGGTAAAAAACCTATAAAGACGAAGGCATCCGTGGGCAGTCCGGACACGCTCAGGGCTGCGATTGCTGCCGATACGCCCGGTATGGGAACGATCCGCAACCCGTTGGCCGCGGCCTGTTGAATCAGGCGGAAACCCGGATCGGAAACCGACGGTGTGCCGGCGTTGCTCACCAGGGCCACGGCAGACCCGGATAGCAACTTCTGGATCAACTCCGGTGTGCGCTCATTCTCATTGTGTTCATGGTAGGATATCAGCCGGGTGCTGATCCCGTGACTTTTCAGGAATCGACCGGTGTGTCGTGTGTCTTCTGCGGCAATCCAGTCCGCATTCTCTAAAACGTGCAGGGCTCTGAGCGTAATATCTTCCCGGTTGCCGATGGGAGTCGACACCACGTACAGGATTCCGGATCCTTCCGGTGGATCGATATCAGACATAGCAGAGATCGAATGCATTTTTTACAACCTCAATTCTTTCGCGGCCGTCTGAAGGGTGAACGGCTACCACATCGAATCGGGCCCTGGCAGAAAGCTGCCGGGTGGATTTGAGGTACTGGAGGGCGACCATTGAAATTTTACGCTGTTTATCCGCAGTGATTGCCCCTTTGGGATTCCCAAAACTCCCGGTCTGCCGTGCCTTTACCTCTACAAACACGATAGAATCTTTGTCTTTGGCGATGATATCGATTTCGCCGAGGTTCGTGCGGTAATTTTTTTCCAGGATTCGATAACCGGATTTTTGCAGATACCGGACGGCAAGCGTCTCCCCTTTTTGGCCGTATCGCTGGTTTTTGTCAGGCATCTGCAACCGTCATCGATCGAAAATTGTCATTTGGGTGTCTCGATCAAACGCATTTCTACGATCATTATATCGCTTGCAGTGATGGTGTCAATCTGAGGATTTGTTCGGTCGGCCGAATCGGCTTCAGTCGGGTGCTTCGACTCCCTTGAAACTGCGTCTGTGGATCGGGCAGCAACCGTGTCGGCGGATTGCCTCCCGGTGGGCGCGGGTCGGATACCCCTTGTGGCGGGAAAAACCATACTGGGGGTAGTCCAGATCATACTGCACCATCAACCGGTCACGGGTCACTTTGGCGACAATCGATGCGGCTGCAATGGATATGCTCAGCGTGTCTCCTTTGGGAATCGGCTGCTGGGGCAGGTGAAAAGGAATGCTGAAGCGACCGTCGACCAGCAACCAATCCGGTTGCGGTCTGAGGTTGTCGGTTGCCATTGCCATCGAAAGCAACGATGCCTGCAGGATGTTGATGCGGTCGATCTCTGCGGCATCGACAATCCCGACACCGACCGAGACGGCCTCGGCATAAATCAGCTGATAAAGGGTATTGCGTTTAGCAGGGGATAGTTGCTTGGAGTCGTTGACACCCTGGATCGAAGCATCCGGCGGCAGGATCACGGAAGCGGCCACCACCGGTCCGGCCAGTGGCCCGCGGCCGGCTTCGTCGATACCGGCGATACGGGCGCGGCCGTTTTTCCAGGCTTTTTTTTCGAATGCCCAAAGATCAACGGGAGTCATTTTGCGGTGAACAGTTGAACAAGAATGGTGCCGCGGCCGCTATCGTCAAACGGTTGATGGATTCCGCTGCAAAATGGATCACTGCGCTCAAGATCCCTTCGGACCGGTTCCGACTTCACGGTGGAGAGTACCGCTATCGGCGCTCCTTTATTCGAGCCGCCTTTCCGCGAAGTTTTCGCAGATAGTAAATTTTGGCTCGGCGAACACGGCCTTTGGTTACAACCTCGATCCTGTCAATAATAGGCGAGTGCAGCGGGAATATTCTTTCGACACCGACGCCGTAGGAAATTTTCCGCACGGTAAAGGTGGCATTGGTCGATCCCCGGCGTTTGCTGATCACTACGCCCTGAAACACCTGAATGCGCTCTTTCTCCCCTTCTTTTATTTTCACGTGCACCTTGACGGTGTCGCCCGGAGAAAAGTCCGGCAGATCCAGGCGCATCATTTCCTTTTCAAGCTGTTCCATTTTTTTCATGGGACCTCCAAGTTCAACCAAACCAGAAAACCACAGCGGTGATATTTATGAAACGCTATATGTAATGCCTATTTTAATTTAAATCAAGCGATTTATTTTAGGGAGGCGGATGATTGCGCGTCAACCGGTCGAGGATGATAGCCGCGGCCGATCTTACGG
>JAHEIV010000154.1 GCA_024639205.1 Deltaproteobacteria bacterium
CTTGAAGTTCGTGCGCGATCGCAGGCGGTGGATGTATTGGCTTTTTGAAGCCAAAAAGCGCTTCAATTTGTGCGTTCTCAATTACATGGTAACTTCAAACCACATCCACCTTCTGGTTTACGACAACAGAGGGCTTAAGATCATTCCGAAATCAATACAACTGATTGCAGCCAGAACCGGACAGGAATACAACATGAGAAAGCAAAGAAGGGGCGCCTATTGGCAAGATCGCTATCATGCTACGGCAATCGAAACAAATACTCATTTAAACCGATGTCTTGTTTACATCGATTTGAATATGGTCAGAGCCGGAGTGGTGGATCATCCCAAAATGTGGCCTTTCTGTGGGTATAGCGAAATTCAAGATCCACCTCGAAGGTACCGTATAATTGATCTGGATAGTTTGGTACGGTTAATGGGCTTCACGGATTTGAGGGAGTTACAGTCTGCACACAAAAGGTGGATAGAAGCATCTTTGCAGGTGGATAAGCCTGAGAGAGAAAATCAGTGGACGGAAAGTATCGCCGTGGGTAGCAAATTATTCGTTGAGAGGGTAAAAACAAGACTTGGATTCAAAGCAAAACATAGGACCATCACCGGCAGTAAGGATCGCTATCAGCTTAGGGAAAATGTCTCTGGTTTTGGCAAAACGCATTTGCATGGGTTTGAATTTGTATCCGGTGCAGAAGCTGATATGATCAACACCTTCTTTTGGGATAAATCTTAAACGGCTAATTTTTCGAGAAAATGAGCCGTTTAAGATCATTTAATCGCTATAGTTTATAGTTTTTTTATAGTATTCTTGATCCCTTAGATTGGTCCGACCCCAACATCAAATTGGTCCGACCCCAACATCAACATCCCCTTATTCTGTGTAATGGTCCCCGAATACTCTTCTTCCGATAAAGATCCGAAGGTCTCTGTCGGGACGCTCATCCTCATGGCCCGGCCATATCATTCTCTGATTGACTATCCTGCCGGAAACCCTTCCCTTTGACTCCAGACATTGGCTGCAAATCGGGCTGTCTTCTTCACCGGTTTCCTGGCCCAGCGCGATGGTTTTGATCGACCCGACCGGCTCACCCCAAATGGAGACACCGCATATATCGATGCAGCCGCAGTCCAGTTCGATCATAGCCATGCCGACCGCATCCGGTTGTTTTAATACGAGCCGGTTGCAGATATCCTTTAAAGCTTCCTCTTTAAAAAGATCGGATTTTTCCATTTGGACACGATTCCCACGCCCATCAGACAGGGTGCCAACCTCAGTCTCCACCCACCCCGGCCGGGCTTCCCTCAGGGCGTTTGCGACCCCTGCCTAGATGATCGAGATATTCACGGACGCCGGGGTATTCAGGATCGATCTCGAGAATGATTTCAAACTGTTCTGCAGATTTCTCCAACTCACCGGTTTCCTCGTAAAGCATCGCCAGGTTCTCCCGGATAACCGGATCCCGGGGCTCCAGCGCCACCGCCCGCAGCAGTTCGCGTTCCGCCTCAAAGAATCGATTCTGGTATTGGTAGGCTCGCCCCAGCCCGAAATGGTTGTCGACGCTGTCGGGATTTTCGGCCAATCCGTTTTGAAACGCCGAAACGGCCTCATCCAGAAGGTCGTTCTCCAGATAGGCTTCTCCCAGATTGTAGTAAACCTGATCGGTTTGATACCCCAGTTGGATGGCTCGCTCGTATAATTCGATTTCCCGATCGTGCTCACCGAGCTGACCGTAAGCAAACCCGAGAAAATAGGTCACACGCCCGTTGGAGGGGTCTTTGTCGAGAATGCGGCTGTAAATCCGGATCGCCCGTTCGGTGTCACCTGCTTGCATGGCATCATTGGCCGCTTTTTCCGCCCGGCTGCCTGCTTTGGGTGCAGCCGGAGCAGGCTGGCTTGTCGCCGGTATCAGTTGCTCCGGTGCAGTTGTTTCACGCACCTGCTGGCGGGCACAACCAATCAAAATGCTGCCGGCTGCCAGACACACAGCGAGCGAAACGAATCTTGCCGCCTGGCTGCAGCGCGCCATACGATGCCTGCTGAGTTTTTCTTTCCTGCCGCAAATGGCGATCATAGCTCTTTGAAACCCCAATACGGATACTCCAGTTGATAGACCGCGATTTTGCCGGGATTATTCTCTCTGCTGGCCACCAGCCACAGAGAGCTTTTTCTTTCCTTTGTGGAGATCGGGTCCACCGGGTCCCAATCCGGCAGCAAAATCATGGCGTTGTCGGCGCTGTATTCGATGTCTCCAGACGTTTTGAAGGAGCCCAGATCGGGCTTTTTGTCATAACTGCCGCCCAGACCCCTGGAGAGTTCGGATACAACGAAAAAGCTGACGTTTTGCTCGTCGCGAATCGCTTCCATGTGCCGCAGCCAGGAATCGATCCCCGTGCGCCGGTCCGAAAGGTCTTTAAAGGGCAGCTTATGAAGACTGTCCACAACCACAACCGTATGGTCCGTGCGGGTTTCGTGCTGCAGGAAATCGATCTGGCGCCGCATGATATCAGGATTCAGTTTGCGGTCTGTGACCACCCGGAAGTACTGCAGCATTTCCTTGAAGTCGCTGTACACCTGTTTCAGGCGCCGAACGACTTTTTCATCCTTGCTGCTGCCGCGAATTTCCTCGTCAGACAGCCGCCCCAGGCGCGAAAGGGTCCGAGAGTAAATCTTTTGCCGTCCGTTCTCAAAGTCATAGTAGATCACTGGAATCTTGTTTCGCGCCATTTCCGAGGACACCTGCATGTTAAAACAGGATTTGCCCGCTTTGGGGGGACCGCCCATAATATTGATTCCACGAACCCCACTCAAGGCGCTGTCGAGTTTGGCAAACCCGGTCCTGCGTCCGAAAAGCGCTTGTCCCATGTTTTCTTCGACTTGCTGAAAGAACTTGCGGTGCTCTTTCTCCGGAGCCGTAAAGGGCGAAAAGGAACGGGAGGATTGGATCATGCCCGCAATAAGGGATCTGAACTCCTTGCCCTTTTCACGGGCCAAATCGGTGAGTTCGTGGCCTTGCTTTACATAGCCGGGCCACTTGAGGATCCGCACTTTAAACCCGAGTCGCGTGGCCGTCTCCCGGGCCGAAAGGTAGGCTTCGGGGGTGTTGCTGGTCACGATCAACACATGGTTGATATAAGCCAGGCGTTCAACGCTGACATGCTCTAAGTCGCCGGCCGACGGAATCGAAATCCCGGGATAGCCGAGCTCTTTGAGGGTCAGCAGGTTTTCTTCGCCCTCCACCAGAAAAAGAGCGCCCCCCTCGCACCGGTCGATCTCCGGGGCGTTGTAGATCCGGAAATCCCCGTTGGAAAATCGCTCGTCGCCATACCAGAAGTTATCGATCTTGCGCCCCGGGAGAATGCAGCGAGCTGCGTAGCTTTTCGCATTCTCAAGAAAATAGGGATAGATCAGGTACCGTCCATTGTAGCCGACTTTCATCTCATCTACTACGACCTTGGAAACGCCAATTTCCTTAAAATATCCGTATTCGCTCTTGCTCATCAGTCCGGTGAATTTGAGAATATCAGCCTTCAAGTGCTTGATCGGGTAAACAATATCTCGAACGTAGGGTTCCCGGTCCGGATCGTGGCCCGGGACTTTTGCGGCATCGATGCCCATCATCTGGCTGAAGTATAGCGGAAACCCCCCCGGAAGGCACTGGCTCAGACAGCGAAAGTAGCCGATAAACGGGTTTTCCGGCATCAGGTACACCACCAGCGTACCCGCTTTTTTTCCCTCTTCGGTCTCGCAAAAGGGGCACGGCGCCTTGATAAAGTTTTTTTCCAGCTGCGCACCGGGAAGGTGGGTCATGTAAAATTTTTTGATGGTTTCAACAAAATCCATTGAATCAACTCCGAGAAGATGCAAATAGAGTAAGAATTGCTATTTAATTCAAATAATTATAAAGGAACTTCCTGTCGGCTGTCAAGCATAGATCCCCATCTGGCTCAGGGGGCGCCAGCAATCCCTGTCGGCTGAAAAGGCAATGGTTGCATGCGGAAAGGGTAAGGCTGCCTTCGGGATGGCGGTTTGTCGAGCCGCGGCCTACCAAAAAAAATCCCCCCTCGTCTTTGCTGGTTCGAGAGAAAGACGCAGGGGGGGATTTTAACATGGTACAGCTGAACATGAACGGTAGCGATGCGAATACCGGATACCGGTGGGATCGGCTGTGGGTGTTTCGATTATCCGCACAGCGGTTTTATCCGGCCTGTTTTTCAATCACCTCGTAGACTTTCTCCAGTGCCTGGCCCAGATTTTCCGGCCGTGTTCCGCCGGCCTGGGCCATGTCGGGTCGACCCCCGCCGCTTCCACCAACCATGCCTGCCAGTTCCTTTACGATGTTGCCGGCGTGGTAGCGCTTGAGCAGATCCTTGCTGACCAGGGCGATCAGAAGTGCCTTGGCGCCGGCCCGGCTGCCCAAAACGACAATGCCGGACTTGATTTTGTCTCTGAACTGATCCGCCATATCCCTCAGGGCCGCCGGATTGTCGACGTTGACCTGCCGTGCCAGCACGTTGACACCGTTGATCTTCTTCATTTCGGTTTCAGCTCCGGCGGCAGACAAGGTGGCAATTTGGGCCTTCAATTGCTCCACTTCCTTTTCCAGATTTTTGGTATCGGCGATCAATTTTTCCACTTTTCCCGGCACTGCCTCCGGCTTTTCTTTGATCAAATGGGCGGTGTCCTGAAGCAGTCGGGCTGTCTGCTGGGTGTGTGCCACCGCGCCTTCACCGGTGACGGCCTCGATGCGGCGAACCCCGGATGCGATACTCGATTCGGAAAGGATTTTAAACAGGCCGATATCGCCGGTATTCATCACATGCGTGCCACCGCAAAGTTCTTTGCTGAATTCGGACAGGGAGATCACGCGGACCCGATCGCCGTACTTTTCTTCAAACAGAGCCATGGCACCAGATTGGAATGCATCCTCGGCTTCCATCTCCTCGGTATGGGTGGCGATATTTTCACGAATCCGCTCGTTGACCAGTTCTTCGATTCGATCCAGGGTCTGGCGGTCCACCTGTGAGAAATGGCTGAAGTCGAAACGCAGCCGGTCGGGCGCGACCAGCGAACCGGCCTGTTTGACATGCTCGCCGAGGACACTGCGCAAGACGGCATGCAGGATATGGGTGGCGGTGTGGTTGCGCTGAACGGCACTTCGATTCCGCTGATCGACACGCAGGTCCGCCTCTGCCCCGGTCTGGACGCTACCGGATGTCAACTTGCCTTTGTGGATGATCAGGCCGGTGGCATCTTTGATGGTATTGTCCACCTGCATGGCGAACCCCTGGCCGGTGATCGTACCCCTGTCACCGACCTGCCCGCCGGCTTCGCCGTAAAACGGGGTCTGCTCCGTCACCACTTCGATATCGCTGCCGGCATCGGCAGTTTCCGCCTCACTTCCGTCTGCAACCAGCAGCACAATCTTCGATTTCGCTTCCAGCCGGCTGTGACCGACAAACGTGGGGCTGAATCCACTGGCGGTAAGCTTTTGGAAGGCATCGCTGATACCGGTGAACGTGACCTTTGAACGCGACTGCCGGCGCTGGCCTTCCATGGCCGTTTCAAAACTTTGCATATCGAGTGTGTAATCCTGGTCTCTGACGACGTCCTGAACGATGTCCACCGGAAATCCGTATGTATCGTAGAGTTTAAAAATCACATCGCCGGGGATTTCTTTTTTCCCGCCGGCTTTCAGGTTTGACAGCGTTTCTGTCAGCAATTTCAAGCCAGTGTCGAGGGTTTCGATAAAGCGTACCTCTTCGTTCTGGATGACACTGGTGATGAAAGCCCCGGCCTCCTTCAGCTCGGGATATGCCGGCTGCATAACGTCGAAAACCACCCGGGCGGTTTCATGCAGAAAGGGCCGGGTCAACCCGATGTTGCGTCCGTAGCGAATGGCCCGGCGCATAATTCTTCGAAGCACGTAGCCGCGCCCCTCGTTGGACGGAAAAACACCGTCGCCGATTAAAAAGGCCGCTGCCCGGCTGTGATCGGCAATGACTTTCATGGCGATATCCGCATCGACCGATTCACCGAAAGACTTATCCGCCAGCTGCTCGGTTTTTTGGATAATCGGAAATATCAGGTCGGTGTCGAAGTTGGTGGCCGCTTGCTGCATCACCGATGTCAGGCGCTCGAGCCCCAGGCCGGTATCGATGCTCGGCTTCGGCAGCGGTGTCATCTTCCCGGAGGCATCCCGATCAAATTGCATAAACACCAGGTTCCAGATCTCCAGCCAGCGGTCGCATTCGCAGCCAACCGCGCAGTCGGGCTTGCCACATCCGAAAGCCTCGCCGCGGTCCAAATGGATCTCGCTGCAGGGCCCGCAGGGGCCCGTATCCCCCATCGCCCAGAAGTTATCTTCCTCTCCGAACCGCAGGATTTTTGGCTCCGGGACACCGACATTTTTATGCCAGAGCTGGTGTGCCTCGTCGTCATCCAAATAAATGGAGACCCAGAGCTTGTCCTCGGGCAAACCGTACCCGTTGGTCAGCAGGTCCCAGCCGAATTCAATTGCCTTTTCTTTGAAATAATCACCGAAAGAAAAGTTGCCCAGCATCTCAAAGAAGGTGTGATGTCGAGCCGTGTAGCCCACGTTTTCCAGGTCATTGTGCTTGCCGCCGGCCCGCACGCATTTCTGCGACGTGGTGGCGCGATTGTAGCCGCGGTTTTCCTGCCCCAGAAACGCTCGCTTGAACTGCACCATCCCGGCATTGGTAAACAGCAGGGTGGGATCGTCTTGGGGGACCAGCGAAGAGCTGCGCACCACGCTGTGACCGTGCTTTTTAAAATAGTCCAGAAATTTGCTGCGTACTTCGTTGCCTGTCATGTAAGGTTCTCCGTTGGTATGTCAGGAAGTTTTTTCAACCTCTTTCTCTTCTTCAGTTTTGGCACCCAGCCCGAGCGATTCCCTGACCCGGGTCAACGCCTTGTCGTAGATGTCTGTGTTTTCCAGCAGAAACCGCTTTACGTTTTC
>JAHEIV010000155.1 GCA_024639205.1 Deltaproteobacteria bacterium
GAGCAACTTTGATGAATTCTTTGTCGACCAGGTATTTGAAACCGTCGATGTCGTACACGTCGTCCGAATCTTTCGGCTCATCCAGAGCCATTGCCAGTGAGGGGCCGCCTCATCCACCCTCGTTCAGAAAGATCCGAATCGGTGATACGTCCCGACCCTTGAAATATTCGGCAATCTGCTGTGTGGCCTCCTGTGTAATCTCAACCATAACATCCTCCTGAGCGATTATCGGTCCGCTTTACGCGCACACCCCATTATTCAAAAACGGTCGGAAAATAAGTACCGCCCCCCGGTTTGTCAACGCATAAAAGCGCGGCCGGAGAGGCGGTCTGCAATCATCCGATCCTGTTTGAACGGCAATTATACCGTGAAGTCCGATGCCGCGTCAAGTAATGGCGGCAGTGTCCGGCAGCTTCACCGGATACTGGCCAGGTGCCGCTCATACACCTGGCGGTCGCTTTCGGAAAATAAAATGAACACCACCTGTTGAATGGAGGGGTTGTCTTGCAGAAAACGGCAGGCACTGTCAACAGCGATCCGGCAGGCATCTTCGATGGGATAGCCGTAGACACCGCAGCTGATGGCCGGAAAAGCGATGGAGCTCAGCCCGCTGTCCGCAGCCAGGGTCAGACTGTTTCGGTAACACTGCTCCAGCAGGTTTTCAGCCTGTACGGGATTCATCCGGTGATACACCGGGCCGACCGTGTGAATAACGTGTGCGGCCGGCAGCTGATACCCCTTTGTGATCCTGGCTTCACCGGTTGGACAGCCGCCGAGTGACCGGCACTCCTCCAGCAGCTGCGGGCCTGCCGCCCGGTGGATGGCCCCGTCCACGCCACCGCCACCCAGCAGACTGGAATTGGCCGCATTTACGATGGCATCCACCTGTAAGCGGGTGATGTCCCCTTGTCGAATTTCAATTTTTCGCAGAATGCTCTTTTGCATCGGTTCATACCTCTTTGCGGATGCACCGGTCGGTAGTCGTCATAGATCATAGAGGGTGTCGTCGCGGCTGGGTGCTTTCCGCCGGGTTGTTCCCGCCGCTCCCTTTTTTTCCGGCAGGAGAAACGGATCCTCGTTTTCGAGCATGTCTCCCATCTCCGCTTCGATTTTTTCCGGATCTTCACCTTTTTCCATCCGACTCAATGCTTCTTCCATCCCGTCGCCCAGCTGCATGCCGGTCATGTCGGAGAGTTTCCGCATGAGATTGGCAGCCTGGCGGGGATCGTCTTCGTTGATTTTATCCGCCTCGCCGGCCAGCATGTGCATGGCCTGTTCCATCTTGTTTTCATCAAAAGGCAGCTCGTCTGCATCGCTGTCTTCTTTTGCCCTGCCTGTCACGGCAAACGCCGACATCCGACGCTCCAGGATTTTTGTTTTGCATCGGGGGCACTTTGGTTTTTTCGATGTATTCACCGTACGCGAAAAGAAGTTGAAAATGGTGTTGCAATCCTCGCAGTAAAATTCGTAGATCGGCATAATTTTTCATCCATTCATCAGTTGGCCGCAAAACTTCAATCTAGCCTGAATGTTGCGCGGGTTTCGAAGACATCATTACGGACCGCACATGGAGCGAAGGAGATATGCAAACAGATCACTTCATGGGGCGCGAGGATCCAATCTGCGTATCTCTTCGATTTTCTCCCCTTGTTCGGCACTGGAAGCCGTAGCAATGATACTCGATCATAAATACTTGCCCCGGCTTTTGTCAACCAGTGCCTGTCGGCGGATGCCTCGTTGACTTGCCACTTTCCATCTGGTAATGGGGCGGTGTCTACCATCATGGTGACAGGCGACGACTATTAAACCGGCGCTGTTGAATTCATTAAATAGAAAGGATATCCGACCATGCAAAATACGCTGGCCATTATCAAACCAGACGGCGTGCAACGGAGTCTGATCGGAGGGGTGATCACGCGGTTGGAAAAGAACCATCTGTCAATCATCGCCATGAAGATGGTTTATATGACCAAAACCCAGGCCGAGGGCTTTTATGCAGTTCACCGGCAGCGGCCCTTCTTCGAAAGCCTGACGAATTTTATGTCTTCCGGTCCCTGTGTGGTGATGGTGTTGGAGGGTGAGAACGTCATCGCCCGATATCGCGAGTTGATGGGTGCCACCAACTACGAGGAAGCTGCCGAAGGCACCATCCGGCGAGAGTTTGCTACCGACATTGAAAAAAATGTCGTTCACGGCTCGGATGCCCCGGAGACGGCGGCATTTGAGATCGGCTATTTTTTCAACCGATTTGAAATTGTCAGCTGATGACCGATCGGATACGGTTCGACAATGTTGCCATCGTGCTGTGCCGGCCTCGTTTCTCCGAAAATATCGGCGCGGCGGCACGGGCAATGTGCAATATGGGATTCGGCAACCTGGTGGTGGTCGACCCACCGAACTGCGATTTGACCCGCGTGCTGAAGATGGCCACGCATGCGGCCTCCGAAGTGATCGAGCATATGGAGATCGCCCCGTCACTCGGCCATGCCCTGGCACCGTTCAGTTTCGTTGTCGGCACTACGGCTCGATTGGGCAAGCAGCGCCAGGTCATCGAATCTCCGGCCTCGCTGGCAGAAATGCTCGTGCCGGTTTCGCAGCAAAACCGGATTGCCGTCGTCTTCGGCCCCGAGGACCGTGGATTGACCAATGAGGACCTTCGGTTGTGTCACTGGCTGGTAAATATTCCCACTGCCGAATTCGCGTCTTTGAACCTGGCCCAGGCGGTGATGATCGTCTGTTACGAGCTTTTTCGGGTCTGCCGGGAGAACCCTGCGGAACACGTGCCGCGGCTGGCGAGCCGACACGAGCTCGACGGCATGTACGAAGAGGTAAAGCAGATTCTGCTGCGGATCAGTTTCATTCAACCGGACAATCCGGATTTGTGGATGAATCGGATCCGTCACTTTTTTACACGGATGCAGTTGCGGGCGAAAGAGGTGAGCATCATACGCGGCATCTGCCGACAGATCAACTGGTACGCCGGTAAACGCTACCAGGACGGTCGCAACGGTAAGGAGGGCTGACACATGCGGTTGGTACGATTCGGACCGGTCGGCCGGGAACGGCCGGGTCTGCTTTTAAAGGACCGGGTTGCGGATCTGGTGTCGATCTTCCCGGATATCCCGGACATCGGGGAGACATTTTTTCGGGATGGTTGGCTTGAAAAAGTCGGCAGCGTTTCGGCCGGAGACACTTTGCCTTACGAACGCCTGGGGTGTCCGATCCGAAAACCGAGCAAGATCATCTGCCTGGGCATAAATTACCAGGAGCACACCCGGGAAGGCGGCTTTGATCAGCCGGAGAAACCCCTGCTATTTGCCAAATCCCCGAATGCGCTGAACGGTCCCCGGGATCCGATCCTGCTGCCGCGCAGCAGCGGCCAGGTCGATTGGGAGGTGGAGCTGGCGGTGATCATCGGCAAAAAAGGCAAACGGATCCCGAAGCGCTCGGCCTTCGACTACATAGCCGGTGTCACCGTCATGAACGATGTCTCCGGCCGACAGGCCCAGTTTTCCGATTCCCAGTGGTTCCGCGGAAAGTCATTCGACACCTTTGCCCCCATGGGGCCGACCATCGTGACGCTCGATGAGATCGGTGATATCCAGAACCTGCATTTAACGTCGCTGGTCGACGGGCAGGTCATGCAGGAGGGCAGTACGGCGGACATGATCTTTCCGGTAGCCGAGCTGATCGAGTTTATCAGTGAGGACATCACGCTGCTGCCCGGAGACGTTATTTCCACCGGCACTCCCAGTGGCGTCGGGATCTTCAGGGATCCGCCGGTGGTGCTGCGGCCCGGCAATGTGGTGGAGTGCCGTGTCGAAAAGATTGGATCGGTTATCAATACAGTCGCAAGCGAGCCGGGCCCCGCATGATTCAGGTGGCGTCTTTGCAAGGTGCCAGCCAATGCTGCACCGCATCTTCGGGTAAATGGCCTATCTTCCTGCCGGTGCAAAGCGCGTAGTAGTAAACCTGGGCCACTTTTTCCAGCAGTTCCGCGTTTTTCAGCGCTGTCGCCATATCCTTTCCCAGGCTCAAGGCCCCGTGGTTTTGAATGATATAGCAACCGCACCCGTTATCGAGCCGGCTGTTAACGTTGCGCGCAAGCTGTCGGCTGCCGGAAACAGCATACGGAATGATTTCCACACGCGGTCCGATTTGTGCGGTGATCTCGTCAAACAGGGCCGGAATCGGCTGGTTGATGATGGCCAGCACACTGGCAAACAACTGATGGGTGTGAACAACGGCATTTACATCCGGACGCTGGCGGTAGATGCCGATATGCATGCCGGCCTCCATCGAAGGTGGCCGGTCGCCTTCCAGCTGCCCCTGCTTCAGGTCCACAATGCAGATGTCATCGACCGTCATCTCGGTGTATGCAAGGCCGGAAGGGGTGATCGCCACCGCCTGCCGGTCGGAAGCGGTCATCGAGACATTGCCGCCGCTGCCCAGCGTGCCGCCGAAGTAACCGCGGTCGGACAGCCAACAGGCAGCGTGCAGCACTTGTTCTTTTGGATGCTCGGTTCGGCCCATATCACATGTTTTCCCGCCGTTAGATTACGATAGTATAGGTCACGTTTCGAAGGTCGCGACCGGCTGAAGTTGCCCGATAGGGTGGGGAGCAAAAAAACTGCCTGTCAACGTCAGGGACTTTAACCGCTTACGGGACTCTCCAGAAAAATGTGTCGGCGCCGTCGCCACCCCGGCCCAGCGTTCCTCCCTCCATTGCCCGTCCGCTGTAACTGAAGTTCATCGACCGTACTTCCGGCGCCTTATCGAAATTTTGGGTAAATCGCCACATCCGGATTGGCTGATTGGCGGCGTGGACAATAACGATGCTTTTCAGGATGTTCTTTTCCTCGTCCATGAAATTGGCACGAACGGCAAAGTTGTTGACGGTGCGAAACGTATTGGTCAAGCGGCGCGCGAGTTCGACATCGCCGCTGAATTCAAAAGCGCCCGCTTGGTTGGAATAGGTGTGGTTGACGATGATATTCGAATCTTCCCAGCGCCCTTCGTGGGGACCGCCTTGTTTCAGAGCGATATTGTCTTGCTGGGTGGCTATGGTTCCTTCATACGAAAGCTGTTTGAGCTGGCACCCGGAGCCCACGGCTACTGCAAGTAATACCCCTATCATGCCGAGCCGGATGCACCTGATAGCAATTGGTTTCATTGGCTGCTCCTTATGTTGTTACCGGAAATTCCGCACCCGTAACGAATTCCCGGTATCATTCTATAGTGATGCAGGATCAGGTCGGATAACAGACCCTGTAAGGGTATGGTAAGAATCGCTCACCGATTCGTCAATCACCGGCCATTCGCCGCTCGTCCTGCCTTTTGATCGCTGTCGCCGCTGGCGGCTACTGCCCGGTAATCAGCCGGATCAGCAGACCCGGAAGTGTTCGCAGACTTGCCGGTTTGCGACCGCGGCGGCTGTTGATAGCGCCGATTTCAAATGCCAGCCGCCATTGGCGCATTAAAACTGCGTATGCCCGCCACAGGCTCGTGCCGGGGCTATAAATGTGGGTAGCCTCGGACGTGATGCCGTTGAGCTCGACGACCTTGAAATTTCGACCCTTTCGAAAGTCATCGACAGACGGTGTAAGGATATCGTAGCAGCCGAAATAAAACCCTTCGAACTCTTTGCTCAGATTGTCGATGGCCGCTTCCAGCTCCGCGGACCAGACGGCGCTTCCGTCCAGAAACACTGCGCCGCGACAGCGGGTTCCGACTTCCACCAGTTCAAACGCCTCTCCTTTTTGCAGTACGGTAAACAATTTGTCCTGGTGCTTGCGCATGTGAAATGCAGCCATGCAAACGGCCCGATCATCCTGCAGTATGAGCTGTTCCAGGGTGCTGCGGCCGTCGCCGATTACTTTCAGCAGCGGTTTGTCCGTTATGGAAAAGATCCGGCCGGCATCGGCATCCGGGTACCGGTAGTAAAAAACGCCGAACTCGCGACCATCTGCGTATTCCTGGATAATCTGGTCCGTTTTCGCTTCGCTCAGGTGTTGCTCCAGCTGCTGTTCGGAACGAACGATGACTACGCCCTCACCGCGCTGGCCGACATCCGGTTTGAGCACCACCGGATAATCGGAATCGAGCTGTTGCAGGAAATCCGTCGCCTGGCGGGTTTTAGCGGAGACAGAATCCCGGCTGCGAATCAGGCGGTGGCGCGCGACAAGCGGCGCGCAGTCTTTAAAGTTGTTCAGGATCTGTGATTTAGACTCTTTGCGGGAACCGCCTTCGGGAATGCCTGGATTGCACGCGGTAAAAAGCGTCAACGACCGAAACCGCAGACTCAGGTAAATGAAGTATCCGATCACCGGCAGATAAAAAACAACCGGCGGCCACAATTCCCAGCGCGTCACACGGCGAAAGGATGAGAGCAGTAACCGGCGTCCGCGATAGGAAAACAGTGGAGTGATGAGCTTGACACCCACCCACAGCATTACAACGGTGGCGATCACCACTACAAGGGCATAGCGACCGAACAGATCGTAATAGGCAAACATGCGGGTGCCGACGGCAGCCGACAGTCCCACAAGCAGCGGCGTCCAAAGGGCCACTGCCACGGTAAAATAAAATACGAACTGCCCCAAGCGGGTGTGCAGCACCCCGGCGGCGAAATAGGTCGGAAGCCGCAGCCCGGGCATGAAGCGGCTGGTGAGAATGATGATCGGTCCCCTGGCGGTAAACCAGTCGGAGGTCCTCTTGATGTCTGCCTCCTTGACCAGCCACTTGAATGGGGAAACCTTCAGCGCGGGCCGTCCTAAAAACCGTCCGGCTGCGTAAAGCAGGATGTCACCGATAAGAATGCCGGAAAATGAAGCCGCAACGGCAGGGACAATTCCTAAAGTGCCCCGGGCGACCAGCAGGCCCGCACCGATACAGGTGAGATCCTCGCTGATTAGTGTGGCTGCCGCCAGCAGGATCACTACCAGCACCAGAGACTTGCCG
>JAHEIV010000156.1 GCA_024639205.1 Deltaproteobacteria bacterium
TGGCACGATAGCAGCAGAAACTTCGATTGAGGAAAAATTCGATCATGCGGGCGGTTGTACAAAGGGTTAAAGAAGCATCGGTGAGCGTGGACGGCGAAATGATCAGCCGGATCGGAACGGGTCTGCTGGTGTTGCTCGGGGTCGCTCGAAAAGACACAACCACTGAGGCGGAGATTCTGGCGGACAAGATTGTCCACCTGAGGATATTCGAAGACGACAGCGGAAAGCTGAACCAGTCACTGCTGGAAGTCGGTGGTGCAATACTGGTGGTGTCGCAGTTCACGCTCTACGGTGACTGCCGCAAGGGCCGGCGTCCGTCGTTCGTGGAAGCAGCGCCGCCTGAGGCAGCCAATGCGCTTTACGAGCACTTTGCGGGGAAGGTCGGTGCACATGGTGTGCGGGTGGCCACCGGCCGCTTCCGCGCACTGATGGAGGTTGCCCTGATCAACGACGGGCCGGTGACTTTGATACTCGAATCCGGATAGGCAATAACGCTGAGAGCAGCCGAATGAATTTACGAAGCAGATGAGTCCGCGTACAACAGCTCCCCTTCCCCGAAAACCGCCGAGGGATAAGCGGTCAAATCGAAAGGATCTCCGCTCCAACCGACAAACGAAGCCCACTTGCCTTTTGCCAGGGTTCCCAGAACCCGTGTAAGCCCCAAAATACCGGCATTTTTACGCGTCACCAGCTCGATGGCCTGCTGCCTGCTCAAACCGGCGCGAAGGAACCAGCGGGTCTGCATCAAGAGCTGGCGCGCCAGAACCACGGGGTGGTCGGTCATCAATCCGAAATTGATTCCAGAAGCAATCAGGTGGCGTATATTGCGCCAGTTTTCATGTTTGAGCTCAACCTTGTATGCGAAGCTGTCCACCGGCCCGTATACAACCGCAATGTTTCTTTTTTTCAGCTCTCGAAACATATCGGGACGGTGGACATCCATGGCGTGTTCCACGCAAACCCGCAGCTTGAATTCGTCCGCCAGTCGCAGCAGGGCGGCAATATCGTCGATCTTGTGCACGTGGGCCCGCAGATAGGTTTTGCCCGTCAGCAGGTCCCGGTGAATATTTTCCTCGGCTGAAAACAGGATTTCCCTCTTTTTGGCACCGCGGGCGGCATTGCGCTGGTTGATCTTCTGCCGGACCTCGTCGAGCCTGCTCCGGAGAAGGGCTACGGCTCCCATCCGGGTCGAAGGTCTGGTGCCTTTCCAGTCGGTGGTTGATTTCGGATTGTAGCCAAATGCCGCCTTGATGCCTGCACGGGCTACCAGTGCGCTGGAGCTGTCAGCGGCATAGTTGCGTATGACGGCAGCATGTCCACCGATGATATTGCCGCTACCGGGAACCACACAGGAGTACAACACTCCCATTTCAACGGCATCCTGGAAAGCGCCATCGTCCATCTGCACCGAGTCGAGTGCATCGGGCATCGCCATGATGGAGTCGAGTCGATCGTTGGCCTCCCCTTCTGCGGATGGCTCACCGGCTCGGTGCATCCCAATATGACTGTGAGGGTCGATCATGGCAGGGGTCACCACGGGGAATTCTCCCACCAACTCACCGCGGGGGGATTGAGCAATACCGGTGATCAGCCGGCCGTCGAACTGCAGGTAGGCATCGCGTCTGACAGACTTTCCGGTATAAACGACTGTTGCATGTACGCACTTCATTGGCCGGATTCCTTTCCCATACGGTGTGTTTGCGGCCAGGGTCGGATTCCATGATTGCTGGCGGTTAATCCCGACCGCCGACCCGCTTGTTTCACTATATGAATTGGTTCGTTTGCGCTGAATATGCTGCATGCAAACTGCAGGCTAAAGACATAGATGATCCGCCAATGCCCACTGCAAAAACTGCGTGTAAATTTCCCAGGAGTAATCTCCATAACCACCGGCCATGAGATATGCCCGGGGAATCCGTCTGTCTTTCAAAAATCGGTACACCAGCCGGTCGCGCTCGAACAATTGCTCAAGGCTCAACTTTATGGATGCGGTGGACGGCAGGGCATCTTTTTCATACGGATCCGATCCCGACAGCACCACGGCAATATCCGCTGTCGGGTGGGATTCGAGCTGCCGAAGCCCGTCAGCGAGCTTTCTAACATACAGATGCTCTTCGCCGGCGGCAACAGGAATGTCGATGTCGCTGGGGATAAATGATGGATTCAAGCGACCGTGCTCGTCGTGAGAAGGGCCGTCCAGCGGCCAGCCGGCGGCCATGTGAGCACTGAGCGTGATGATGGTGTCATCGCCCTGTGTGAGTGCGGCTGTGCCGTCACCTTTGTGGGCGTCGATATCGATGACCCAGGCGGTTCGAACGATGCCTTCGGCCTGCAGTTTGCTTATGGCCAGCACCACGTCGTTGACCATGCAGAATCCGTTGCCGAATTTTTTTTGAGCGTGGTGCATCCCACCGCCAAAATAAAAGCAAAACCCCTTCTCCAAAGCCGCACGGCAGCATTGGACACTGCCGGAAGCCCTGTCGAGGATCCGGTCAAACACTTCCGCCAGGGGGCGAGATGCTTGCCGGGGGTCGTATCGATTAAACCTGCCCTGCTTGTCGATCAGCTCGAAGGTTTTCATGATCTCCGTCTCGAGTTGATCGGAAAAAAGCTTGCGCACGTATGCCGGATCGTGCACCCGCTCCAGATCTTCGATCGACAGGCGGCTGTCGTCTCTGTGCAGATGCCAGTCGGCAATGCGCGGTCCCAGCAGTGGGTGGGACTTCAAACTCCCGAATGTACGCGAGGCACGGCTGTCCATAACCGGTATCTGGATGCCGAAGTCAGACAGCGTGAACTGGTGATGCGGATCGTAGAGAATCATCTCGGACAGCTTTTTTCCAGGAGTGGTCCAATTTCAGGGTGGCTTTGTTTTTTTGCTTGAATTGTGCCTGCCGAAAGATATGATAATCACGGATATGGAAATACCAAACGGTCAATGACCGGAAAATCGCTTGCATCGGCAGCATTCCAATGCCGGATTTCGTCGATGGTCATGCAAGATGGGTCCAGGAAGCCGTCCGGGTAAAGCCCTTTTGGCTCCCAGGCCTTATCCGGTAGCAGGCGGGCAGGTTTTTGCTCCTACATGAGCGCTTCGCCCGGCGCCTCGCCGGGATTCTCGGCTTCGTCCATTCGCCGAAGCCCCTCCAGCAGCATTTCCATGAAAGTGCCGAGCACCGGGAGTTGTTCTTCTTCCGTCGTCAGTTTGGGATGGAATTTGAATCGTCCCTCTGTCTCACCGAGGATGCTGAAAAATGCCTCCTCGCCATGATCTTCATTATAACGGGCCATTACCAGATCACCACCCCGGAAAACCAGTTCAGCCGGGCCTTTCGCCAGGGTCAGGGAAAGCTTGCCGGTTTTCTGATTCAGATTCAAGGTCTGGGCCAGCTCTGAGGGAGGCATCTCCGACAAGCGCCCGGCCATTCCGGACGCAATTTCTTCCGCTCGCACCAGATTCGATTTTGCCAGACGCTGGGCCAGCAGTCGTGCCAGGTACATCTGAATGGACGGAAAGCGGTTCAACACCCTCCGGAAATCCTGCCCTTTGATGAAGATGACGGTCGCCGGCTGAACGACCTTAACGGTGGCTCCGACCGGGTTTCCGCTGATCAGGCTCATTTCACCGAAAACATCTCCCTTCCGCAGGGTCGACAGACACACGCCCTCTTCATCGAGCACATCGACCTCCCCGGACAAAATGATATACAGGTGCTGGGCCGGCGCCCCTTTTTTGAGGATCAGGGTTTCCGGCGGGTATTTCTTCAGTTTGAGCAGCGCTACGATGTCGCGCAGGTTGCCGCGGTCGAGGGACTGAAAGATGGAAAAATTGCTCAGCAGTCCGGCGATGACATCGACGTTCTGGCTTCGCGATTTGCCCGAATCTTCCACAACCGTGCGATCATCGTTTCGCGGCACGACGTGCACCGAGCCAGTGCATCCGCTGCAGGGAATCTCGCCTGCCGGGATTTGATGGGCGCTTCCGTTTTCGATCAGCACTCGAGTGAGATCGGCGATGAGTACTCTGCAGGTATTCTTGTTGAATGGAGGGGTGATGATCGCTGTGCTGATGAACGTTTTTTCCTTTTCCAGCTGCAGCAAAAGGGCATTGCCGGAAAGCCGAAACTCGTCCCCCGTCTCGTAGCATGGGCACTGCTTGTTTTTAACGATTTTGAAAACGACCTCTGAACTGTTCATGACCGTTAGTATATCATCATTTGCCTTGCATCAACAACGAACTCTCATCGATTTCGCTCTTTAAGCGCTCCAGCAGATAATCGAAATGGTTTACCGTCATCTCCACCGGTCCCGCTGAACGCATATCCACCCCGGCCTCCTGCAGCTCTTCCAGTGGGAATTTGCTGCCGCCCAGCTTGAGGAAGTCGAGATAGGCCTGCCGATCGGGCTTTCCTCCGTTGCACACTCGCTCAGCCAGAGCGATAGCCGCACTGATGCCGGTGGCATATTTGTAGACATAAAAAGCGGAATAAAAGTGAGGGATCCTAAGGCACTCCAGCTCCAGAGCGGGGTCGATCACTACCGCGTCACCGAAATACGTCTCCAGAAGCTCGCGGTATTGGTCGGTGATCTGTTCCAGGGTAAGCGGCTCGTTATCCTCCACCAGCTGATGGGTTCGGTTTTCGAACTCGGCAAACATCGTTTGTCGATAGAAGGTGGCCCGGATATTGTCGATCTCCCGGTTGAGGATAAATGCCTTCATCCGCGGATCGTCTCTGTAATACTCCATAAGATAGCGGCTGAGCAAGTTTTCGTTGAAAGTGGAGGCAACCTCCGCGACGAATATCGTATATTGGTGGTCGACATAAGGCTGGTTGTGGTTGGCGTAGTAAGAGTGCATTGAATGACCGGCCTCATGAACCAGGGTATAGAGACTGTTGAGGCTGCGTTCTTCGTAGTTGAGAAGAATATAAGGCGGCGAATCGTAACAGCCGGATGAATAAGCCCCGCTGCGTTTGCCGCGGTTCTCGTAACGATCCACCCATCCACCCGCAAGTCCTTGTGCCAGTATGCGAGTGTATTCGCTGCCCAGCGGCTTCAGCGCCCGGATTGCCACCGCCACGGCTTCTTCGTAAGACATCCGGAATTCGATTCCCGCAACGATCGGCACGTAAGTATCATAAAAGTGCAGCGTGTCCAAACCGAGGGCTTTTCTTCTGAACTGGAAGTATTTGAACAGCGGGGCAAGATTGGCGCGCACTGTCGTGATGAGATTGACGGTAAGCGCCTCCGGCACGTTATCGGCAAACAACCCCGCCGCACGGCAATTTGCGAAATTTCGCGCCCGGGCGTAAAAAAAATCTTTCTTGATGGAACAACTCAAAGCGGTGCCCAGCGTGTTCTTCAGCGCTTCGTAGGCACGGTAATAACGATCGAAAGCCTGTTTTCGAATACCTCGATTCGGATGGAGCAAAAAGGTCATAAAATTGCCGTGACTCAGTTCAACCTCGCTGCCGTCTTCCTCGACAATCATTCCGAAATTCAGGTCGACGTTGTCAAGTTGGCCGAAGATCTGTGATGCCGCCTGGCCGACCTCGCCGCTCATCGCCAGGATCTGCTCTTCGGGTTCTCCAAGCGTGTGAGGCTTATAACGAAGTATCTTCTCGAGATAGAATCGGAACGGCCGAAGCACCGGATCAGACAGAAACGTTTCCATGACCTCATCGGCGATCGCCTGTATTTCGGGCGTCATGAAACTCGAAAGCTCGGACGCACGGGTGTGCAGGTTCACCGCCTTGCGGTAAAGGCCGAGGTGTTGCTGATTCGACTTGTCCTCGTCGCTGCGAAGGTGGGCGTAGGTGTAGAGTCGCTCGAGTCGACGGGTAACGGCCAGATGATATTCGAGAGCCGCTTTCAGGTCTTGCGCGGAATCTCCAATCTTGCCGCGGAACCTGGCATAGCCCTTGAGGCGGTCCTCTACCGCTGCAAATTCTTCTTGCCAGGATGCGTCAGCGGCAAACAACGGGGTCAAATCCCAACGGTGCGCGTCTGGAACATCCTTTCGGTGTGGAATCTTCTCCGTTGCCATGTCACAGTCTCCCTCGCCCGGGAGTATCGTGGATGAAAGCCCTATTGTCAACCGGTTTACCTGGCAATCACCTTTGTAGGCGAAGCTTTTTTGTGGTATAAAAAACCCTTGCTGTCATGGATTGAGCCGACAGCCTGCACGAAAATACCAGATGAGACTGGATCCATCGTTTGCAGCGAAGCCGCGGCAAACCAACCCGTCACCAGATCACAACCGGAAGGAAGCGACCTCATGCGTTGCGGGGCCATGAATCATCCTGCTCGGCCGGTGCTGAAAGAATTGGAAGATATCGCCGAACTCGGGTTCGACTATCTGGAGCTGACTCTCGATCCGCCGGAGGCACATCATTCGCAAGTCCGTAAAATACAACCGGAGCTGCAGGAGGAATTGCGCCGGCGGGGGATGGAACTGGTTTGCCATTTGCCGACCTTCGTCTCGCTGGCCGATCTGACCGACAGTATACGGCAGGCTTCCCGGGCTGAGGTGTTGGCTTCCCTGGAAGCCGCCGCGCAGCTGAATCCACAGCATGTGGTGCTTCATCCGGCGCACATCGCAGGGATGGGGCCTTTTGTGATGGATCTGGCCCGGCAGCACGCTTTCGACAGCCTGGCAGCAATTGTTGACAAAGCCGGCGAGCTGGGCCTGGTTCTGTGCCTGGAAAACATGTTTCCTCGAGCCCGGTTCTGTGTTGAACCGGAGGATTTCGAGCAGGTTTTCGAGAAATTTCCAGCCTTGAATTTGACGCTGGATATCGGACACGGCTGCATCGGCAGCCTCCGGGGTAAACGGGTGCTGCAGTTCATTCGACGATTTGCAGACCGCATCCTTCACCTGCATGTGAGCGACAATTTCGGCAGCCGGGACGACCACCTGCCCCTGGGCTCCGGCAGCATCCCCTTTGC
>JAHEIV010000157.1 GCA_024639205.1 Deltaproteobacteria bacterium
GGTTTCCCCGGCTCAAACGGCCGGACTGACGTACTCTACGCCGGTGCCATACAACGTCTCGCTGGAATTGGTGATTTCCACGCAGCGCCTGACCTGGGCAACGACGAGGGTTTTTAACTCGCTGCAGGCTCCGGGAATTCTTTTATGGTCATCCCGGTCGGCAAGCGCTGTGACTTCACTGGATTTGCCTGCGTCGGGAAACTCGTCCGAACCGCCGCCTGCTGTGCGGATAAACAAAAGGGTTCCGGAAGCCAGTGCAGTTGTCGACTCGAAGTAGAGGCTGAACCGACCGTAATTTTTAACGAGACCGTGATGGATCTGCGTCTGATTACCGAACCAGAAGACAATTTGCCGATCCATGCCGCAGCGTGAATGCCGGCGTTTTTCCTCTTCTTCGATCATGGTAGAAACTGGTCTGCGAGCAGTTTGCGGTGGAGGCTCGGATTCCCGAACGCTGCATAAGACGCCCTCTGCTTTGCCGTTTGCCGACAGGCCGCAGTGAAAAACGGCCTTCGATTAAACGTGCCCGCCCAAAAATCCCGGCGGCTCGTTACGGGAAAAGGCTTTTATCGATCGCGGGTAGCAGTCGAAAGATTCCACGCCGGAGGCGTCGATTTTCAACTGGCGGCTTTGTCGCGCCTCACGGACCGTGTTCTTGCATTCACCGACACATTCGCCGGTGATATCTCTTTTCAGAGTATCTTTCATGATGAGGTCTTTTCCTTCCTTCGGGTTGTTTCGACTGGTTCGGTAATCCATTCTCGCGGTCTACCCGTCGATGATGCACTTTTTCGATCGCTCCCCGCTTCGCTGGGCAGCCACGCGGTAGCAGCGGTGCCGAAGTGTTCCGGATGCGAACTGGCTGTCGCAGCGAGACAAGTGTTTCATCAGTCGTTTGTTCTCCAATGAGCAACATTTTTTAGTTTCCCGGCTAAAACTGTCTTCCATGACGATTCCTCCTTTAGCGGCAGCCCGGCGGGCCTGCTGTCGGGTCCAGCCGCCGGCTGTTCGCCTCATTTCCGCTGACAACTACAAAAAGCTATTCGTATAAAGGATCACAACAGCAACAATCCGCAACCGGCAGGAAACATGGATCTGCGTAATTCGCATCTGCATCCAGTGCATAACAGCAGCACAAGTT
Organism: Deltaproteobacteria bacterium; assembly: GCA_024639205.1. Taxonomy (GTDB): domain Bacteria; phylum Desulfobacterota; class Desulfobacteria; order Desulfobacterales; family SG8-13; genus SG8-13. The sequence continues at coordinate 1,142 of JAHEIV010000157.1, forward strand.
GGTATGGTCACTGCCGTCTGTTATTTCAAAAGTGCACTCGCTGGAGCTTTCGTCTTTTGATTCTTCCATCGCCACTCCTTTGATGTTGCCTTGTTTCCGGAATCATCAGCACTTCAAACAGTGCTGGTTGATTGCTGATAGTTGACATCAACTCAGCGCTGAACTTGCGTTGCTCGTTTTTTTGGTGACGCTTTCAAGCTCCTGTTTTTTTACTCAGATCCTTTAGCGCTGGGCTGTCCGGGATCGTTTGCAAGCCTAACGCAAATAAAAGAGCAAATGCTGTGCCATTGTTGTCATCTTACTGCAATGATTTGAAATTATTATATTAATAAAAAAGTGTTGTATCGGCGAATCATCAAAATTTTGATGAAATCAATTTTTTACTGTTATTCATCAAAAAAATGATTATTATTCAGGGTAATTCCATTGGACGCATTTTTGAATCAAGGCAATCGGTGTTACCGCCGAATCTCGGCTATCCCATGGTATCGCCAGTCTTGCATCATTCATCCTGGGGGCACAACGGTCTGTAGCCATTTCAGGTGATGGATCCGAATTATCGATCCGAAGAGGTCCCCGCAGAAAGCAGATCAGGAAAATGAAAACACGATCCAGACCGCAAAGTGAATTGGTTCTTGAAGTAAGCCACCTGCAAAGTCGCATCGCAGACCTGGAGGCATATGAAAAAGAGTGCGCCGTCCGCACCGCTGAATTGGCAGAATCTCAGAAGCGGCTTATGCTGGAAATCGAAAAGCACCGCCGGATGGAGCGAGCCTTGCGGCGCAGCGAAAAAAAATTTCGCCGACTCTTTGACGGCGCCCCTATCGCTTACCTGTCTTTACGCCTGGCAGACGGACGCATTATCAAGGGCAATACTGCAGCGCGAAAGTTGCTCGGCTTGGACATCGACAGGTTGCTCGATACCCGTCTCGCGACCCTCTTTGCCAGTCCGTCAGAGTTGGAGTCGATCAAAAAGCGGTTGCACAAAGGCGAGACCATCCACGGCGTACAGACTTCTATCCGGCGTGGTGACGGATCCTTGCTATGGGTCGACGTCACCGCCGAGCCGATCCGGGATCTCAAAGGGCAATTGACCCGGTGCCGCTTTATGCTGGTAAATGTTACCGAAAGAAAGGCGGCCGAAGAGAAAATCAAAGCTGCGTACGAAGAGCTGGAGAAACAGGTTGTGCAGCGAACTGCCGAACTGCAGCGGTTGAAGGATCGCCTCCAGGAGGAAAACATTTTTCTGAAAGAAGAACTTGCGGACCTGCACTCATACGGGGACATTGTCGGCAATTCGCCGCCCATAAAGAACGTGATTCGGCAGATTGATCTGGTCGCCCCCACTGATGCCGGCACGCTGATCCTGGGAGAATCGGGCACCGGCAAGGAACTGGTGGCCCGCGAAATTCACCGGCACAGCCACCGCAGGCAAAAACCAATGGTCAAGGTCAACTGCGCTGTAATCCCCCGGGAGCTATATGAAAGCGAGTTTTTCGGCCACGCCAAGGGGTCGTTCACCGGTGCCGTGCGGGACCGGATCGGACGCTTCGAGGCGGCTAACGGTGGGACCCTTTTTCTGGATGAAGTCGCCGAAATTCCGCCGGAGCTGCAGGGTAAACTTCTGCGAGTTTTGCAGGAAGGAGAGTATGAGCGGATCGGGGAAGAGAAAACCCGAACGGTGGACGTTCGGATCATCGCCGCCACCAACCAGGACCTGAGGAAAAAGGTTGAACAGAAACTGTTCCGAGAAGATTTATACTACCGCCTGAATGTGTTTCCCATCGAGGTCCCGCCGCTTCGGACACGCAAGGATGATATCCGTCCATTGACCGAATACTTTCTGGACCAGGTGGCCCGCCGCCTGAACCGATCTCCGGTAAAGCTGACCCTCGCAAACCTCAACCGGCTTCAGGCTTACAGCTGGCCGGGAAACGTGCGTGAGTTGCAAAATGTCGTCGAGCGCGCAGTTATTCTCTCTCGTTCCGGCAGACTGAAGATCGATCTACCGATTAATCACAGCGTGGAACCCGAAAGACATGCCCTTGAGGGATCGGGGCAAAATGAAGAGAAATCGAAGGTACTCACCGAAAGGCAGCTGAAGGAGTTACAGCGGGCAAATACCCTGACTGCCCTGCAGCAGTGCGGATGGAAAATATATGGTCGCGGGGGTGCAGCGCAGCTACTGCAGATCAAGCCCACAACGCTCGTCGAGCGGATGAAAAGATTCGGCGTGACCAGACCGGGCCGATCGCGACAGCGTTCGAACCGGTGAGAACGGCACTATCGCCGACATTCTCTGAAATTCGGGAAAATAACCATCGGTATTCGGCAGGGTTGAGCTATCGCTGCCGGGCGGAAGAGCGCGCCAGGTGCCGGACCCCGGCGTCTTCGGCGACGAGCAGATCATCCGTCAATCCGATGAACAGCCCGTGTTCGAGGATACCGGCCCGCGCAGACAGTACGGCCGCGAGGGTCACCGGATCTTCGATGGGGCCGAAATGCGCATCGAAGATGAAGCTGCCCTGATCGGTGCGCAGCCGCCTTCCATGCGCTGTGCGTCTTATCGCCACGCGCGCGCCCTGTGATATCAGAAATTGTTCTACACTCTTTAAAGCAAAGGGCAGCACTTCAAGGGGCAGGGGCCAGCGGTCGCCGAGTCGAGATGAAAGCTTGCCGGCGTCTACGATGATCACGTTGCGCCGGCTGGCCTGGGCCAGCACCTTTTCCCGGAGCAGCGCACCACCGCCTCCCTTGATCAGGTTGAGTGCCGGATCGGCCTCGTCGGCTCCGTCAATGTTGATGTCCGGCTGCGGGTGAGCGTCCAACGAGGTCAGCGGAATCTGCAGGTCCCGGGCCATTCGATCCGTTACCGAAGAGCTGGGCACACCCAAAATGTTTTCGAGCCGGCGGCTGCGGATCCGGACGGCGATTTCCTCCAGGGCGAACTTCACCGTGCTGCCGGATCCCAGACCGACGATCATGCCGGATCGGATGAAATTGACCGCACGCTGGGCCGCCTGCTGTTTGTGGGTGTCGGAATTCATCGATGCCTGATGAAGGTGCCGTTTCGATAATCTTCAAATGCAACCCGCAGCTCTTCCTGGGTGTTCATCACGACAGGTCCCTGCCATGCCACCGGTTCGCCGATGGGTTTGCCCGCCACCAGCAGAAAGCGAACCGGATCTTTCTCGGTTGCGACCAGCACCTGGTTTCCGGGTTCGAACAGAACCAGGGTTTCCTCACCGACAAACGCGTCGCGCTGCATGTCAAAAACATTTGCACCCTTCACCTCATGGGCAAGCGGTTCTTTTCCCCTGCGAAAATAGCCCCGGCCCCCAATGACATATGCAAACACGGTGTGGCCGGCTTTGACCGGGTGTACGAACTCGGTTCCGGCCGGAACGGTAATGTCCAGGTAGGTGGGATCGGTGACGATATCGCTGACCGGCCCGGATCTGCCGTCAAGGCTGCCGCAGATAATCTTTACCCTCACGCCGCCGTCCAGCTCTACTTCGGGAATCTGGTCGCTTTTGACGTCCCGGTACCGCGGTTCCATCATCTTGACGGCAGCCGGCAGATTGGACCACAACTGAAAGCCCCACATCTTCCCGTTGTCGTCGCCTCTGGGCATTTCCTGGTGGATGATGCCGCTGCCGGCGGTCATCCACTGCACGTCACCGGAACGGATCACGCCCTTGTTGCCCAGGCTGTCGCCGTGTTCGACATCGCCGCAAAGCACGTAGGTGATCGTTTCGATGCCGCGGTGGGGATGCCATGGGAATCCCTGGATATACTGCCGGGGGTCGCTCGAATGGAAGTCGTCGAGCAGTAAAAAAGGATCGAACATCGGCACCTCGTTGAAGCCGAACACCCGCTTGAGGTGGACCCCGGCACCTTCGATGGTCGGTTTGCTTTTCAACACCTTCCGGATTTGTCTGCTTTCATTCATGGTTTTTCTCCTGCATGGCAAGACAGTCGGTTTACGAAGAGCCGATCCCGGCTGCTTCAGGGTGCCGCCCCGACTCGTGGTTGGCTTTGTCCAGTTTCAGGGTCAGCAACTGGCGATCGTTGTCCCCAAATCCCCGGGAACGGTAGAGTGCGCGTGCCCGGTGATTGGCGCGGCCAACCTCCAGGTGCAAGGCTCGCACGCCGATGCGGATGCATTCTTTGATCAGGGTGTCCATCAACTGCCGGCCCCATCCCTTTTCCCGAAATTCCGGACGGATGAACAGATCGTCCACGAATGCATCCCGCCCGCCGTATTCCATGCTGAAGCCGAGGGTCAATACGATGTAGCCGACCGGCTCGTTGGCCTGCTCGCAAATCCATATTCGACCGAGGGAAGAATCCGCCAGCAACCGGCGAAATGCCGCTTTCGCAGAATCGCGCTGCAGCGAAAACGCCGACTCACGATAGAAAAGCGCCATTAAATCGACAAGGGTCAAAATGTCCGCGGCCGCAGCATTGCGTATGGGCATGGTGGCTTTACTCCAACGCCGGTTCTTCGATTAAATTCGGATGCTGCCAGACAAAAGGCGTTGCGATTCGCACAGCAGGCAGCGGGGAAGCGTTTTTGACTTGGTTTCGGTACAACCGGTTCGATGATTTCCCGGGGGCATCCGTCGCCTGAGTTGGAGTGGATACCAATCTCGGTAACAATCGACGACTAGCAAATCAAAGGGGAGCGCAAGCATCGCGGCCGCGTGGATGAAAAAAACCGGTCGGCCCGGAATCGGAACAGTGAATAACCGTCCAACCCCCTGCATCGGGTGCACCGGCAAAAGAGCGGATTCACCACGGTGGCGGAGCCGGCTGCCGGGGCTCACATGCTGTAACTGATCGCCGAAATATAGGCGCCCTGGGGATCCTGAAACACACAAAAACGGCCGACTCCCGGAATGTCTCGCGGGGGGATGTGAATCTTTCCTCCGGCCGTCTCCACTTTCCGGGCGGTTTCATCGACATCGTTTACGGTGACATAGGCCCCCCAGGCAGCCGGCATCTCGCCGGATTCCGGGGGCCAGGCCATGATCCCGCCGATATCCTTTCCTCCGGCCTTGACGACCGTGTAGGTCATGCCCTCCATGGGCTCGTCCTTGAATTCCCAGTCGAATGCCTCGGTGTAAAATTTCTTCGCCGCGGCCACATCGTTGGTCATCAGTTCGTTCCAGCTGAAGGCTCCGTGCTGTTTCAAAGCGTCATCCATGTCCGCGTCCTCCTTGTTGTAAAACTGCAAGGCTAGCTTATCCCGGGTGTCTTCCAGTTTCAGACCGGAAGGATTCGCGCACCCCGCAGCGGTTATTGCTGTGATTGCGGCCCCGGCATTTTCCCGGCCTGCATCCGAATTGCGCAGATGATGCCCAAGGCCGCGGCCGGCAGGTTTGCCGTATCCGGGCAACGCAGCCCATGTGCCTGGTTTGGGCAGATTTGGTTTCTGCCGTAACCGTCGATACGCCCCATGAGCTTTCGTTTGGTTTTTCTATTCGGTCGGCTTCCCGCCCAACCTTTGTTGCCGCAACTGTAGAATCATAACGTCGGCGGGAGCCCGGCGACAAACATCGAAAACGTCTCGGCGCACCCGTGACGTGGAGGTGATGCGGTCAAAGCCGGTCTGCCGATTTTCGGTGAGTGTCTGCAGCGATTCGATTAGAATCTGCCGGCAAAAGTCAGCCCAGCAAAGGGCGCGGTGTCGTATGCGTCCGCAGCGAGTTTGTTTCCGTTCGAGTTCTCGATGGTCAGTTCGCCGGCGAAAAGGGCTCCAGCAGCC
>JAHEIV010000158.1 GCA_024639205.1 Deltaproteobacteria bacterium
TTGAAGATCGGCTGAATAAAATCCCATTTTCAACCATTCCATCATCGGGCGAGCCGTATTGCCCCATTGCGGTGTTATCGTGGGCTTGCGATCCTGCAGGAACAACTGCACCCTTGTGTGCCAAGTATACATGCGAACGGGGATCGTGAAATAGAGCAGACTCGTGCTTCGCAGCAGTGCCGCTGCAGCAGCTACTGCTTTGATTTAAAATCCCGGGAAACCGATGTAAAAGCGATGGCGACCGTGCCCGGCGGAGTTTCAAACTTGCCGTCGGTGGTTTGAACGACTCCGCTCCTGTTCCCCAGGCTGTAGATGGGGTTCTTGTCCAGTACCTTGCCCTCCGCGTCGAGATAGTTCACCCAAACCGTGAGGCTGTAGACCCGTGATTTTCTTTGCAGTGTAAAGAAAAGGTCGATTTGCCCGGGTTGCTGCGGGCCGGCTGGCTTAAAGACGTAACGATAGTCGATGAGGTAGTCAAAATCGGATTGACTGCCCGCCTGCAGGGTACCTTCCACCAGCGGAATCCGCTCATCTTCATCAATCGCGAAGCCGCTGCAACCTGCCAGCAGGAAAAACCCGATGACCGCGAAATACAGCGCGCCCAATCCGCGGTGGTCAGTAGCGTGGGCACGATGATTGGTTTTCATGATGATCCTTTTCTGCTTTTGATTATTCGTTCACGATTGCCATATCAGGCATCGGCAGGTGTCGGTTTGCGCCAGTTCGTGTCGGCACCCAGCTCCAACAATATCCGGATGGCCTCGTCGATGTTCTCGCCAACCGTGTCTGCGCCGTGAGAATCGTCTCCCGGCACGATCGATATCCCCATGTTTACGGCCTGCTGCAATATATCCCTGGTCGGATAAGGCTCCGCAGCCCCTTTTGACAGCGCCCGTACGTTGCAGTCGATCGTCAGGTCAAGCTCTTTGATCAACGCCAGGTTTCGTCCGATCCGTTCGGAAACGGCAGGCAGGGCCAGCCGCGATTTATAGTCATCGTCGAATAGCCGGATCAGATCGAAATGCCCGATCACCTGGGGCTCAAAAGCGGTGATCATCTCAAACTGGGCGTCGAAATACGAGCAGTATAGCTCCTCCAATCCGCCCGATGCCCGCACGGCGCTGCGGTATAGCTCGGCAGAGTAATCGAAGCCGATGTTGTCGACGTGATGCAGCGAGCCAACGACGTAATCGGGCTCAAAGGTGTCCATCAATTGTCGGGCAAACGGTATGGCGCCCTCGTAGGCTTCCAACTCACAACCGACGAATAGCTCTAGCTGGGATCGATACCGGCTCTGCAGCTGCCGGCAGGTTGAGACATATTGCGCGAAGCGGCGATACGTCTCCCGGGCATCCAGACCTGCCTGGATTTCTTCCGGATAGAGGAATCGATCTGAATGCGGCGGAATATGTTCGGTAATGCCTACCCAGGTGAAGCGCTTATCGATGTAGGCTTGAATGACATCTTCCAACGAGTCGGCGGCGTGGCTGCAAAATTGGCCGCTGTGTCCGCCGTGAATGGAAACGCGGTCTGCAGTGTCGGCTGGGTTCATCGGTCGGTCCCTGGGTTTGCTGAAACCGGCAGCGGCGGGAGTTCAAGCGGTATGGGCAGATCAAACCTTGTATTTGCCGAAATCCTCCGGGTTGAGTTTTTCAAGATACTCGGCCCACTTTTTCCCTTCTTCGCTCTGGTCGATGGCCTCGCCTTCCTCCTGGTTGGCGGCCGATTTCTCGATGACCGAGTCATCCACAAAAATCGGCGCATTGAAGCGCAATGCCAGTGCGATCGCATCGCTGGGGCGGGCGTCCATGTCAAAGGTCTGCTCCCCGGACTCGAAAAATATCCTGGCAAAAAAGGTGCTGTCTTTCAGGTCGCATACCTCCACCCGGGTGACGGAAATGTTGATAATATCGGAAAAATTCTTGAACAGATCATGGGTCATCGGCCGGTCGAATTTGACGTTTTGCAGCGCCGAGGCAATCGATGTGGCCTCCAGCAGACCGATCCAGATGGGTACAGCCTGATCGGTTTTCTCCGACTTCAAAATGATAATCGGTGTGTTGGACGTCGGATCCATGGTCAGTCCCGCTATGTTCACCTTATGCAGCATGGCTGTTCGCTCCTTTCAGCGTCGACACAACCGGTTCGATGCCTACCGGTATTCCCCAAAGGGAGTGCGCGTGGGCTTTTTGTATTGTAACCTGAACCAGTTTCCCTGTAAAGGCTCCTTTCGGAGAAGCCGGATGATGAGTCTGTTCAAAGTGAACAATCCGGTTGGTCGTTGTGCGTCCGGTCCACTGTCCGGAAGGGTTTCCGGCAATCGCCGCGCCGGGCTGGTGACCGGCTGCGAATTTATGACTCAACCCCTCTACAAGAATCTCTTGCACCGAACCGACCAGTAGCCGATTTTTCTCGAGAGTGATCTGCTCCTGCAATTCCAGCAAAGACTGCAACCTGCGACTTTTTACATCTTCGCCGACTTTTTCTTCGAATTGGGCTGCACGCGCGTTCGGACGATCGGAATATTGAAATGCAAACAAGCTGTCGAATTTCACCGTCCGGATCAGATCCAGTGTTTGCTCGAAATCCGCGTCGGTCTCACCGGGAAACCCCGCAATAAAATCCGAGGAGATCGCGATTTCCGGACACATCGCGCGCAACTGTCCGACTTTTTTGAGATATTGCTCGCGGGTGTAGTTTCGATTCATTTTGTTTAACACCCGGTTGGAACCGGATTGGACCGGCAGGTGGATATGCTTGCAAAGCTTGTCCAGGTCCTTGAAACTGCTGCACAGATCGGCCGATAGATCCTTCGGGTGTGAAGTGGTGAATCGAATTCGATACAGATTCTCGATGGCATGAACCCTCGCTAAGAGCTGCGCAAAACCACAGTGCCCTTCCTTGCGGCCATAAGAGTTCACATTCTGTCCCAGCAGGGTCACTTCCCGCACCCCCCCGGCGACCAGGCGCTCGATCTCCTCGATAATGCTGTCAGGCGGCCGGCTGGCTTCTCTGCCCCGCACATAGGGTACAACACAGTACGTGCAAAAATTGTCGCATCCCTGCATAATGGTCACAAATCGGGTGATTTCTGCTTTGTCGGTGGGTGCCGCAGGCGTTTCGAAGGGTTCCATGCCGTCGGTTAGCGCCACATCCACCGGCCGGCACCGTTCGACTTGCACTTTGGCGATCATTTCACCCAGGCGTCCGACGGCGTGTGTGCCGAAAACGATGTCGACATACGGCGCCCGTTTCAATATGCGCGCTCCAAGCTGCTGTGCCACGCATCCGCCGACGCCGATGAGCAGCTCGGGACGTTTTCGCTTCAGACCGGCCATTCGGCCGAGAAAACTGAACACTTTCTGCTCGGCTTTCTCCCTGATCGCACAGGTATTGACAACAATCAGGTCCGCTTCCGCAGCCTCTGTGGTCTTGACATAGTTCAGCGGTGCCAGCTGCTGTTCGATCCGACCGGAGTCATAAACGTTCATCTGGCAACCGATGGTTTGTATGTAGAGTTTTTTTGTGCTCATTTTTTCGATCCCGGAAACCCGCACAGACCCAATTTTCAGCAAGGGCGGCGATGAACGCTGCCGGGTAAGCGAATGGAAAGGCTCAGCGCTTGTGCAAATTTCCGGCTTCGATCATCATCTGCCGCCCGAGATCCTCCAGAACGCTGTCTACATCCGGTTCGCACCCGGGTGGTATGTCCAGCGAAACGATTCCTCTTCGGGAATCGATGGTGGACAACGTCGCGATCCCGTCATACGCTTCGAGAATGAATTTCAGGAAGGCGATCTGCCTGCGATCAATCCGGTAGTATCGGCGGATGGATTTCACGAAAGGCCGTCATGTGTGAAGAGGCGTATATATGTTCTGGATCTCGTGCGAGTTTGGAGACGCTTATGTACCCCGCGCAGCGGCGCTGGAAAGGCGCAGTCGCAGTAAATCTGCAAGCCCTTCATAACGCGGCACACGAGTGACTCCGGCTCTTACCAAAGGGGTGAAAGTTTATGAGGTAAAAAACGGGTTTTGATCCGTATGCCTCCGGGTTTGATCCATTTAAATTGAAATTGATTACCATTGTATTTTTGCAGATAGTATCGAATTCTCATCAATTCTCAGCCAAGGCTCAACCATAAAGATAACCATACCATAGGCGAATTCAAATTCAATATCTTTTCGGCACGCTTCGATCGCATGCCAGGCGGTCTGGAAAAGACCAAATGGGCGATTGGCTATTGAATGCCGGCCGATTGTGGGATATAAACCGCTGCAATGATGAAACACTGGCGCACCCTCCAACCCGACAACCAACTGGTTGAGTCCTTTATCGCAAAGCTGTCCTGCCATCGAGTCACCGCATCGATTCTGATCAACCGCGGCATCACCTCCATCAGCACGGCCAAGGCGTATCTGCGTGCCAATCTGGATCAGCTGAAAACACCGTTCGAAATCCAGGATATCGACACTGCCGTGGAGCGGATCGGGCGGGCGATTCACTCCCGGGAAACGATCCGAATATTCGGAGACTATGATGTGGACGGAGTCACCGCAACCCTGGTTCTTTATGAATTCCTGACTAGCTGCGGGGCAACCGTTTCGTATACCATTCCTCACCGACTGAAGGAGGGCTATGGGCTGCAGGCCGTTCATATTCAACAATTTTCCGGAGCGAACCGCCCCGATCTTTTGATTACCGCCGATTGCGGAACCGGCAGCATCGAAGCGATCCGGGAGGCCAACCGCATCGGAATCGATGTTATCGTAACCGATCATCACAGCGTATCCGGTCCTCTTCCCGAGGCGGTGGCAACCGTCAACCCGAAGCGGTCTGACTGCCATGCCGGCTTGGAGAACCTGGCCGGCGTGGGCGTTGCGCTGGCCCTGGTGATCTGCCTGCGCAGACACCTCAGAGACACCGGATTCTGGGAATCCCGGCCGCAGCCCAATCTTAAAAGACTCTGCGACCTGGTGGCGCTGGGCACCATCGCCGATGGGGTGCCGTTAACACAGGACAATCGAGTCCTGGTCCGCAGCGGTTTGGATGTCATCCGAAACGGAAAATTCCGAGCCGGGCTCACAGAGCTCATTTATCGCTGCAAGAGCAAACCGGAGGAAATCGGCGCAGAAGAAATCGCCTATCGGATCATCCCGCGCCTGAACGCCGCCGGCCGGATGGAGAGTGCCTCCCTTGCCGCGGCGCTCTTAACCGCCGATGATGCGAAAGAAGCCGCCCGCATGGCCGAAACGCTCAATGATCTTAACAGTAGACGCCGCCAAGTCGAGGACGAAATCCTGCGAGAGTGTCGCGCCCACCTGATGGGCAACCCGGCAGATCTGCAAAAAAGCGCCCTGGTGCTCGCTCGTGAGAACTGGCATGCAGGAGTCCTGGGAATCGTTGCGAACAGACTGGCGGAGCGCTATCATCGCCCGGTTGTATTGATATCCGTCGAGCAGGGGCTGGGAAAGGGATCGGGGCGCAGTATCAGCGGGATTGACATCACCGCTTGCCTGGCCGCCTGTGCACGGCACCTGGAAGGCTTTGGCGGTCACGCGATGGCGGCCGGCCTGAAAGTCACCTCAAACAATCTGGGGCGATTCCGGGAAGCGTTCGAAAAACAGGTTGCACATTTTTCCAGCGACATCGATACAACCCCTGAAGTGATCATCGACTGCGAGCTTGCACTCAGCGACATATCGGATGCACTGATCGATGAAATCGAGTCTCTGGAGCCTTACGGAACGGGCAATCCAAATCCACTGTTCAGCGCCGACTCCCTGCAGGTGCGGCAATCGCAGATTGTTGGAAATACTCACCGGCGCATGCTGCTGAGTCAACCCGGCAGGACCCGGCAGCGATCGATCGGAGCCATCCAGTTCAACGTGGACCCGGACGCTGAATTGCCGAATTCGTTCGACCGGGTGGCGTTTCGCTTGCAGTGGAATCGCTGGAATGGCAGAAAGATCGCTCAGATGGTGATAGAAGAAACCGTTCCCGTGTGACCCAGGAGCAAACCGTAGGAGTCATCGATGCCGACAGCCGGCTAAAACAGGTGCCATAGGGCACATTTTACTTGCATTTGGCCGGTTTTCTCAATATGATAAAAACTTTGGATACACCCGATTATCACCCACTCGCGGAAGATAGGTGACAGCATGGCAAAAGTGTTCCGGCCGAGCACCCGGGAGTCCAGTATACTCTCGAAAATCGAATCATCCAAGGAACATGCGCGACGCATTGCCCTGCAGGGAATAAGGGACTGTCAGGAACCGTTGGCCAATTCCATCGCCATGAAACTGGTGGACGACAGCCTGGTGGAAACCACCAGTAAGAACTCCCTTGAAGAACAGATCAACCGCTGCCTGGAAAAATTGACCCGGGCAGATGACTTCGACATTGACTACTCTATCGCCCCTTTTCGTGGCCTGGTGCCAAATCCTCACGTCGTCAGCATCTACGTCATGGCGTTCATCCTGGAAAAGCTGATCAATCACAAGGACATTGTCGATATTTACGGGTCTGACGAAGAGATTTACCTTTGTATCAATCGGCAGGTAAAAAAGTATTTGCCCTGATATGCGTCCCTGCTTTGTACCGCGGTTAGTCAACGGCCCATTCGACGACCCGGCCCTGTTCATCCCTTTTCTTTTTCAACATCGCGCCGTGATCTTCGACCTGGGCGATTTGTCGCCGCTTTCTTCGAAAGACCTCCTTAAGACCACCCACGTATTTGTCACCCACACCCATATGGACCACTTCGTGGGGTTCGACCGTCTGCTGCGCTTGTTCCTCGGACGGGAGCAGACTCTTTACTTCTATGGGCCGGAAGGCTTTCTGAAAAACGTCGAAGGAAAATTGACCGGCTACTCCTGGGACCTGGTTCAGAACTAC
>JAHEIV010000159.1 GCA_024639205.1 Deltaproteobacteria bacterium
TCACGTGTAATCCGAAAAGCCCCATCTCAGCCAAGCGCGGTATCAGCTGCATCGGAAAGGTCCCTTTGTCGAAGTGATCGGCGATGATCGGCAGACAGTCGCGCTCAACGAAGTCTCGAACTGCATCCCGAACACGACGTTCCTCTGGGGTCAAAAGCTCGTCGAGCAGGTAATAGTCAACATTGCCGCTTTTTTCCATGCAACACCTCCCCAAAAAGTTGTCTGGACCGGGAATCGATTCTTGCCAACAACGTCCCGAATTCATCGAACAATAGCCGGTCCGAACGAAAATTAAAATGATTGCTTCGGGTTAGCGGTCTAATATCCTAAAATTGAATGTATGGTTCCGAAATCCACCCAAAGCCAGAAATTCGACGTGATCATTGTCGGCGGTGGACCGGCGGGGTTGTTTGCCGCCTATCACCTCTGTGAACACTCGAACTGCCGCATATTGCTGATCGAGAAAGGCAAAGGGCCTCTGAAACGCTGCTGCCCGATGAACAGCACCCACCAGTGCGTCCAATGCCGGCCGTGCAACATTCTATCCGGCATTGGTGGCGCGGGGCTATTCTCGGACGGAAAACTCAATTTCATCCACAAACTGGGAAAAACCGATCTGACCCAGTTTTTACCGGAATCCGAGGCCCGGGCACTGATAGACGAAACCGAAAAGATTTTCAACCTTTCGGCATGGACGGCCCGGTGTATCCGTCTTCTTTGGGAGCCGCCATGCAAATCCGCAAGAAGGCCAAGATGCATGGGATCGACCTGTTGATCATCCGCCAGAAGCATCTCGGCAGCGACACACTGCCAAGCCATATTGCCGCCATGAGCGACTACATTCGATCACGCGACGTGGTGATGCACACTTTCGAGCAAGCCCGCGATGTAATCGTTAAAAGCGGACCGGTGCGCGGAGTGGTCAGCAACCGCAAGAGTTATGAAGCAAACAACGTAATCTTCGCGCCGGGCCGCGCCGGCGCCAACTGGGTCGGTGGCCTGGCGCAACGGCACGGTATCGGTCTCCGGCAGCGCGGCATTGAAGTCGGCGTAAGGGTTGAAGTGCACAACGATATCATGCAAGATGTCTGCGAGATCATCTATGATCCGACGTTCTTCATTCAGACCGGTAAATATGACGATCTGACCCGAACCATTTGCACCAATAAAGGCGGATTCGTTACCCAAGAAAATTACAGCAGCTTTGTCTGCGTCGACGGGCATGCATACCGCCACCGAAAATCCGACACCACAAATTTCGCGTTTCTATCCGAGGTAGTGCTCACCGAACCGGTCACCGACAACCAGGCTTACGGCGAATCGATCGGCAACCTGGCATCGCTGATCGGCGGCGGCAAGCCGATCCTGCAGCGTTTCGGGGATTTGAAACGCGGACGGCGCAGCACATGGCATCGGGTACAAACGGGCTATATCGAACCGTCACGGACGTGGTTTGCAGGGATAAGGCCATGGCGCTGCCCGAAAGGATTCTGACCAACATCATCGAGGGTTTGGATAAACTCAACAACGTCATCCCCGGCGTTGACAACGACGAAACCCTCCTGTAAGCGCCGGAAATCAAGTTTTTCGCAACCCAGGTTGAAACCGGCGATCACCTGCAAACCGATATCAGGGGTATGTACGTTGCCGGCGATGGCCCCGGAGTTGCCGGAAACATCGTCTCGGCCAGCGCCACCGGCCTGATCCCCGCCAAGGCGATCCTCGCCCATTGAACTCTTTTTTTTTTACACCATCGCTTTTCCACGGTCCAATGTACGGTATTGAATGGCTTCCGAGACGTGTCCGACGTCGATTTCTCTTTTGGTCTCCAGATCAGCGATGGTCCGGGAAATTTTCAGTATGCGGTTGTAAGCGCGGGCGGAAAGCCCCAGCTTGTCAATGGCTGTTTCCAGCAGCGATTGTGCCGCAGAATCGATTCGACAGTGCCGACGGATGTGGCGGCTGTTCATCTGCGCATTTGCGTATATATGCGATCGATTGAAACGAGCCGCCTGGACCCTGCGGGCGGCATCGACGCGGGCTTTGATCGCCCCGGACGATTCGCCGCGATCGATGCCCGCAAGGTGCTTATACGCTACGGCCGGCACTTCCACATGGATATCGATCCGATCCATCAACGGTCCGGAGATTTTCGATCGGTACCGCCGGATCTGTTGAAAACTGCAGCCGCATTCATGTTTGGGATCAGAATAATATCCGCACGGGCAGGGATTCATGGCCGCCACCAGCATGAAGCTGGCCGGATAGGTGATGGTGGTGGCCGCTCGCGAAATGGTGACCTTCGAATCCTCCAACGGCTGGCGCAAGCCCTCCAGCGCAGGCTTTTTGAATTCCGGAAGTTCATCTAAAAACAAGACGCCGTTATGCGCCAGGCTTACCTCTCCCGGGCGTGGGATTTGACCGCCCCCGATGAGACCCGCATCGGAAATGGTATGATGCGGATTCCGAAACGGACGGGCCGTGATCAGCGGCTGGCTTTTCTCCAGCAGGCCGCCCACACTGAATATTTTCGTGGTTTCGATCGCCTCCCCGAACGAGATAGAAGGCAGAATGGTGGGCAATCGCCTGGCCAGCATTGTTTTGCCCGATCCCGGCGGGCCGACCATTACCAGATTGTGTCCGCCGGCAGCCGCCACCTCCAGAGCCCGTTTGACATGCTCCTGTCCCTTTACCTCAGAAAAATCAACTCGATGGCGGCCATCCGGGCGAAAGGGTTCCCTCTGGTCGGTTTTGACCGGTGGAATATCCAGGCGGCCCTGCAGAAACTCGACCAGCTGGGACAGGTTTTTCACCGGATAAACTGCGATATCGTCTATAAAGGATGCCTCTTGTCCGTTCTCGGCCGGAACGATGATACCACTGTGGCCGGCAGCTCTGGCCGCCAGGGCCATCGGAAGGGCTCCGCTGACGGACTTTACGCGCCCGTCCAGAGAAAGTTCACCCATGTATAAATGAGAAGACGTGCTGTCACGGGAGACGATGCCGGTGGCCGTCAGGATTCCCAATGCAATCGGCAAATCGAAAGCGGTTCCCCCTTTTTTGATGTTTGCCGGAGCCAGATTTACAGTGATGCGGTCGGCTGGAAACGGGTACCCACTGTTGCCGATAGCGGATTTGACCCGCTCTTTGCTCTCTTTTACGGCGGTTTCCGGCAGGCCCACGATGGTAAAGGAAGGCAATCCCTGAATGATGTCAACCTCGACCTCAACCAGGCAACCGTCAATACCAATGACAGCGCTGCTTAGCACTCTGGCGAGCACGGTTTGTCTCCCGGTCTTGACACTCCCAGCTGTCGACTTACAATAGACGATACGGTTGAACCGAATGGATCCGCATCGATAACGCCAGAAGATGATAACCTGTTAATTATAATAGGAAACCACACCAATAGGCATAGCTTATAGCAAATCAGCGGCACCCGAACAATCGGTTTTTCACCCCGGTTGTCAATAGCATGAATTCGATTCGACCCGTTGCATTTTTGTTGTATTTTTGAATGTTTTATGAAAGATTTACATCTTCGATAGGCTGCATACCAATCCGGCCCCCGGAACCGTGCCTTTTCACTAGTTGTTGCGGGCCGAGAAGCAGCCGAGCAACCCGCGCCGCTGTGTGAGGATCGTTTGATATGCATTTTGAACAAAGAGCCGTCGCAAAACCGGTGAGCTGTTCGGGCGTGGGATTGCATTCCGGTAAAAAAGTACGAATGACGGTCAACCCGGCGCCGGTCAATCACGGAATCAAGTTCAGAAGGGTCGATCTGCCGGACACACCGGACGTTACGGCGCAATTCAATCGAGTGGTGGACACCAGCCTGGCAACCGTCATCGGCAGCGACGGTTGCATTGTTTCGACCATTGAACATTTGATGGCAACCTTTGCCGGTCTTTCCATCGACAACGCTCTAGTGGAGCTGGATGCCCACGAAGTGCCGGTGATGGACGGCAGCGCAGGCCCTTTCACCCGGATGATCGTCGAAGCCGGTATCCAAAACCAGAAAGTTGCCCGGCATTACTTCGTGCTCAGGGAAAAGATCGAGTTAAAAGAAGGCGACAAATCGGTAACCGTCCACCCTTCCGATTCGTTTCGGATCACGTGCAGCATCGAATTCAATCACCCCCTTATCGGCAAACAGGACTATGCCTTTGATGTGACCGACGAAGCGTTCGCCTCTGAAATCAGCGATGCCAGAACGTTCGGTTTTCTGCACGAAGTTGAATATCTTAAACGCTACGGGTTGGCTCAGGGAGGATCATTGGACAACGCGGTCGTTATCGACAGAGATCAGATCCTCAACCAAGACGGCCTGCGATATACGGACGAGTTCGTTCGTCACAAGGTGCTGGATTGCCTCGGCGATTTCTCACTTCTCGGCATGCCGATACTGGGTCATCTGGTTGTTTCCCGGTCCGGCCACCAATTCAATCACGCTTTCCTTGAAAAATTCTTTTCCCAAAAAGCCCTGTGGGAGACTCGCGCCGTACCCCGTCAGAACGGACTTTCTCTCGACCCTCCAAAAACCGTTGCAAATTAAATAAGTTTTCGATATATTTGGAGATTAGCGCGTTGAGCAATCCTTCGACAATCGGTTCTTCGTCCACCAAGCCAACCACGAACTGACTCAAAAAGATGGTTGCCGTAACAGCCAGGAAATGGTTCGTCACTCTTCTCGTCGTGTTCCTTCTGCTCGAGACCGCGGTCTTTGCCCAGGACGCAAGGCTTACCCGCATCACCGTTTCCAACACACGTGACAATCTGCTGCTATATTTGAAGCTGCAAGGATCGTTTACTGAAAAGATGCAGGAAGCCATTCTCAGCGGTGTTCCGGCGACTTTCTTCTATTATGTGTCTTTGCACCGCGTGCGCGGTTTGTGGTTCGACAAGGAACTCGCCGACATCAAAATCACCAATACGATCCGATACGACAACCTGAAGAAAGAGTTTACCATCACACGCCTCTGGAAAGGAGAGCAAGCGGTTATCACGCAATCCTTTCAGGAAGCCCAACGCCATATGACGGAAATCGACGGATTGGTGGTCTACCCGCTGCAGGGACTGAAAAAAGGGGGACAATATCAAATTCGAACCATGGCCGAAATGAGTAAAACGACATTGCCGTGGAAAATGCACTATGTCCTGTTTTTTGTCTCTCTCTGGGATTTCGAAACCGACTGGTATACAATCGATTTTATATTCTAAATTATTTTCCCCGCGTCACCATGGCGGTGAAGCCGCCTGAAGGACCGCAGGCGCTCCCGATGAACAAAAAGCAAACCAAACCTTCGATATCCACCTCGGCTGCAAAAGACGCCGCGCGGCGCAAGCGGGAGGGTGTGCTTATCATCGTCATCACGATAGTGGTGGCCCTTCTGACCTTTGCCGAATTCCGCATCATCCATTTTGGAACAGAAATCCCGGTCTCCAACACGATCTTGATGTTCATCCTGATCAACATCAACCTGCTGTTGCTGATCCTGCTCATATTCCTGGTTTTCCGGAACCTGGTCAAACTTCTTTATGAAAGAAAACGCAAGGTGATGGGCGCCAAACTGCGCACAAGGCTCGTTGTTGCTTTTATCGCCCTTACCTTGCTGCCCACCATCGTGCTTTTTTTCTTTTCGATCAGTTTTATCACCACAAGCATCGACTTCTGGTTCAATGTTCCGGTGGAATCGGCACTGGAGAATTCTCTGACGGTCGGCAGAAGCATCTACCGCCGCCTGGAGGAAAACCATCATTTCTATCTGGAACGGGCAAGCTATCAGATCGTGAAAAAAAAGTTGATAGATCAGGCTAACCTCAATAGCCTTTCCCGTTACATTCGGGTAGTTCAGCGAGAGTTCAACCTCGATGCGGTGGAAGTTTACGACGTCAATGCCCGTCGCCTGACGTTTGCCGTTTCCGAACAGTTGGAAAATCGACCCCTGGAAGTCGTTTCCACCGATAAGCTCATGCAGGACATCGTGCCTGACAGCGTGTGGTCCGAATCCATATTTGTTCCCAAGGGCGAGCTGGTTCGCACCATCAGCACGGTTCCCTTCGGGGTGGACCGCAACCAGATTGAAGGATTCGTCGTGCTTTCCAACATCCTCCCGCCGGATTTGTCTCAAAATATGAAATCCATCTCACGCGGCTTCGAAGAGTACCAGCAAATCAAGCTGCTGAAAAACCCGATCCAGACGACCTATTACATAGTTTTGTCGATCGTGGCGCTGCTGGTGCTGTTCTGTGCCATCTGGTTTGGTTTCTACCTGGCACGCTCCATCAGCATCCCCATAAAGGAGCTGGCGGAAGGCACCCGGCGAGTTGCAGAGGGAGAATTGGGCTTCACCATCGATCCGGTTGCCGACGACGAAATCGGCAGTCTGGTGGAGTCGTTTAACAAAATGACACGCGATCTGCGGATCAGTCGAGAACAGCTGGAACTATCGGCATTGATGCTGCAGCAGCAGAACGTCGAGATTGAAGAGAAACGGCAGTACATGGCGGTTGTTCTTAAAAACGTGTCCGCCGGCGTGATTACCCTGGATGCCAGAGGCATCGTAACGACCATCAACAAGTCGGCCGAAAAAATGCTCGGCCTGCCCGCCGGCGATATTCTGAATCAGAGCTATGAAAAACTGCTGGGAGGGAAATACGACCACCTGGCACGCGAAATTTTAGAGGATCTGTCTTCATCGCGACACGATGCGATTCAGCTTCCACTGCGCCTGACCATTAACGGCCACCCGCGGAGTTTTCTGGTCCATGTCAACTCCTTGGGGGACGATTCCGGAAACCACATCGGTATCGTCATGGTCTTCGACGATTTGACGGAAATGGAAAAAGCCCAGCGCATGGTTGCCTGGCGTGAAGTCGCCCGTAGAATCGCCC
>JAHEIV010000160.1 GCA_024639205.1 Deltaproteobacteria bacterium
AGATATCCGACGATTTCCTGACACTCGCGAAGAACGGTAATGATGGATCCGGGTTTGTCTTTGTGGTCAGCAATAACCGTGTTGATCTTAGACCACATCTCTTTGGTGATGTCCGGATGCACGGGTTGCATTGCGTGCGTCATGATCGGCTCTCCTTTCTACCAACTGCCCGGTGGATCAAACCAAGCGCCGGGCGTTCTTTGCAGAAGACTTTTAGATCATAATAATTTGAGAATGTCAACGTGGGCGGATATGATAGAAAGCTTGACGGTCAGCGGTCTCTGGCCTATATTTCGGCCCCATGGAAAGTGACAAGCATCAGGCAAAAAATACGGCCGGCTATCTGCAAAAGCGCGTGAGTGGTCCGGTGGACATCGGTATATTCACCGGCACGGGTCTGGGCGCCAGCATCGATTCCATGCAGGTTAAAACCGATATACCCTATATCGACCTGCCGTTTTTTCCGGTTTCTACCGTGCCGGGCCATGCCGGAAAATTGCTGTTCGGTCGCCTGAAGGGGCGGCAGGTGATGGTCATGCAGGGGCGATTTCACCTCTACGAAGGTTACCGCAGCCGGCAAGTCACCTTCCCCATTCGAGTCATGCAGGAACTGGGTGTGAAAGTGCTGATCGTGACCAACGCGGCGGGCGGTTTGACCGCCCCATTGCAGGCCGGCGACATCATGGTCATCCGTGATCACATCAATTTGACCGGCGACAACCCGCTGATCGGAGCAAACGAGGAATCCTGGGGCGTGCGATTTCCGGACATGACCCGCGCCTACGACAGCCGCCTGGCACGCATAGCCGAACAGGCGGGCCGACATCACGGTGTCGACCTGAAATCCGGCGTGTATGCCGGACTGAAAGGGCCCTGCCTGGAAACGCCCGCCGAGGTGCGTTTTTTAAAAACGATCGGTGCCGACGCGGTCGGTTTTTCAACGGTCCAGGAGGTGATCGCTGCCGTGCACGCCCGGATGAAAGTGCTGGGCCTGTCGATTATTACCAATATCAACGATCCGGACAAGCCGATGCCCGCATCGGTAGAGGATATCATTGCGACGGCCGAAGCCGCTGCACCGCAATTGGGGACGTTGCTGCAATCCATCGTGGAGCATATCGATGAAAACCCATCGGGCTGATCTGCTGGTAACAAACGGTATCGTGCTGACCATCAATTCGGAAGGCACCGTGATCGAGCACGGCGGTCTTGCGATTGTCAAGAGCCGGATTGCAGCGGTAGGCACTTCAGCCGAGATGAATAAATGGACTTCGCCGCGCATCGTCGACGCGCGCGGCGGCATCATCATGCCCGGTCTTATCAACACGCATACCCACGCTGCCATGACGTGTTTTCGGGGCCTGGCCGACGATCTGCCGCTGATGAACTGGCTTCAGGAGCACATTTTTCCGGCAGAAGCCAAGCTGGATGAAAAAAAAGTCTACAGCGGAACCCTGCTGGCCTGCGCCGAAATGATCCGAGCCGGCACAACGACTTTCTGCGACATGTATCTGTTCGAAGACGCTGTGGCACGCGCAGCCAGTGCGGCCGGAATCCGGGCAGTGATCGGTGAGGTCCTGTATGACTTCCCTTCTCCCAATTATGGCGATCTGGAACGCGGATTTGCCTACACGGAAAAACTGATCGACACGTGGCGGGACGATCCGTTGATCACCGTTGCCGTCGAACCCCATTCTCCCTATCTATGTGCTCCGGAATTGCTTCAGCGGGCTGCCGGAATTGCACACCAACACTCCATTCCGCTGGTGATACATGTCTCCGAAACCCGCAGCGAAGTTGAACAGATGCAACAGCGCTACGGGAGAACTCCTGTCGGCTTTCTTGCCGAACACGGCATCCTGTCTTCCAATTTGCTCGCCTGCCATTGTGTGGTCCTATCCGAAGAGGACCTTGAGTTGCTGAAAGAAAAAGACGTCAAGGTAGCCCACAACCCCGAGAGCAACATGAAACTGGCTTCGGGGATCGCCCCCGTACCTCAAATGCTGCAGCACGGCATTTGCGTCGGTCTGGGAACCGACGGCTGTGCCAGCAACAACAACCTGGACTTGTTCCTGGAGATGAGCACCGCAGCCAAGCTGCACAAGGTGAGCACTCTGGATCCGACGGTGCTGGATGCGAAAACCGTATTGCGCATGGCCACTATCGATGGGGCCAGAGCCCTGGGAATCGACCGAATCACCGGATCCATCGAGGAAGGCAAAGCCGCCGACATCATCATCATCGATATCCGACAGCCGCACCTGACACCGATGTACAACCCGATCTCCCATTTAGTGTATGCGGCCGGCGGCGGCGACGTCACCTGGACCATCGTCAACGGCCAGGTGGTAATGGCGGATAGACGGTTGTGCAGCCTCGATGTGGAAAAAGTGATGGACGACGTGAAGCGAATCGCTGACGAAATCCGGTCCGGATAATTGTAACGGTACGCGCCGGATCAAATAAAGAGAACTTCCATTGAGAGTTGAAGAACACTACGACATCGTCATCCATGGCGGTACGGTGATCACCGTCAACGACACCTTCGATGTCTTCCCAAGAGGACTGGTCTGCATCAGGGGCAACCGCCTGGCCCGCATCGGAGCCGATCCGGGGACGGCATCACTGCCGCCGGCAGCTAAAACGATCGATGCCGGCGGTATGTTCGTCTTGCCCGGCCTGGTGAACGCCCACACTCACCTGCCCATGACCGTGTTCCGCGGGTTGGCCGACGACCTTCCCTTGCAGCAATGGCTGGAGAAACACATCTTTCCGGCCGAATCACGGCACATCCATCCCGATACGGTCGAGATCGGCTCTTTGCTGGCCTGCGCGGAGATGATTCTGTCCGGCACGACGACCTGCTGTGACGGGTACTTCCTGGAGGACGACGTGGCAAATGCCGCACTGGGCAGCGGCATACGCGCCGTTCTCGGTCAAGGGATCATCGACCAGCCGGCACCCGGTGTGCCGGATCCATCCGATAACGTGGCTGCGGCCGATCGCTTCGTTGCCCGATGGCAGAAAGCATCTCCGATGCTGAGGCCATCGATATTCTGCCACGCTGCCTATACCTGTTCATCGGCAACCCTTCAGGCAGCCAAAAAAGCAGCCGACACAGCAGGGGTGCTTTTTCAGATCCACGCAGCGGAAACGCAAACAGAGGGTCTGGGGCTGAAGGCGGGACAACCCTCACCGGTGAAGTATCTCGATCAGCTCGGCGTGCTGGATGCCAACACCTTGCTGGTTCACTGCGTCTGGCTGGACGAGACTGATGTCGAGATCATCGCCCGGCGTGGTTCAACCGTAGCCCACTGCCCGGAGAGCAACATGAAATTGGCTTCGGGAGTCGCCCCTGTTTCTGAGCTGCTGGCCGCCGGGGTTGCCGTGGGACTGGGCACGGATGGGTGTGCTTCCAACAACAACCTGGACTTATTCCAGGAGATGGATATGGCCGCCAAACTGCACAAAGTGCACCGGATGGACCCAACTGCAGCGGATGCCGCAACCGTCCTGCGCATGGCCACAGCAGGTGGTGCGGCTGCCGTCGGGCTGGGCAGCGATATCGGGACATTGGAGCAAGGCAAGAAGGCAGACCTGATTTTGCTCGAAGCCCGCCAGCCGCATCTGGTCCCATTGTATCATCCGATCTCGCAGGTTGTGTATGCCGCAAAAGGCAGCGATGTGCGCACCGTCATCATCGACGGCCGTCTGGTTCTGGAAAACCGTCGGCTGCTCACACTCAATCTGGAACAGATCCTCGATCGCGCCACCGAGTTGGGCAAAACCATCCAGCGCACGGTTGGATGACCATCGACATTGGTTTTGGGTGTTGCTCAGGATATGATATCCTTTATCAGCGTTTCGAGTAGGACCGACATTCCGAATCTTGATCACTCAAAACCGAAAGGCAGGTGTCCGGAGTCAGCCATGAACGAAGAAACGAAAATAAATCGCACCATCTGGCAAAAGGACGATCAACAAACGGTTCAAATCATCGATCAGCGGCGCCTGCCGCACGAGCTGGTGGTTGCCGATCTGGCGACGGTCGACGATGTCATCCGGGCCATCGAGGAGATGTATGTCAGGGGTGCTCCGCTGATTGGAGTCACGGCGGCTTTTGGCGTGTATCTTGCGGTTGTGAACACACCGCCGGATGCCACCCCAGAGGGCTATCTGCAGCAAGAATGCCGTCGCATTCGCAATGCCCGCCCAACAGCGGTCAACCTCGCCTGGGCGGTGGATCGGATGGCAGCCGCAGTGCAATCGATCGATTCAGCTGCGGAGCGCACGGCAAGAGCGCAGCAAGAAGCGGTTGCCATTGCAGAAGAAGAGGTCGAGAATTGCCGGTTAATCGGTGAAAACGGGATGCAGCTGATTGCAGACATCAGCCGAAAGAAAAAAGGGCGGGTCGTGAACATTTTGACCCACTGCAATGCCGGCTGGTTGGCCTGCGTAAAACATGGTACCGCAACCGCCCCCATATACGCGGCTCACGACAGTGGGTTCGACGTGCACGTGTGGGTGGACGAAACCCGACCGCTGAATCAGGGAGCCCGTCTAACGGCATGGGAGCTGGGCCGGCACGGTGTCCCCCACACGGTCATCGTCGACAACACCGGCGGACATCTGATGCAGCACGGCCAGGTGGACATGGTGATCGTCGGCACAGACCGCACGACTTACACCGGGGATGTGGCCAATAAAATCGGCACCTATCTAAAAGCGCTGGCGGCCAATGATAACGGCGTACCGTTTTACGTAGCTTTGCCCTCGAGCACCTTTGACTGGACGCTGCCGGACGGTGTGCGGGATATCCCTATCGAGATGCGCCATCCGGATGAAGTTCGCACCGTCCAGGGATGGGATGATAAGGCGGGCCGGACGGTGCTGGTGCCCCCGGCGAACAGCCCGGTCGCAAACTATGCCTTCGATGTGACACCGGCCCGACTGGTCTCCGGGTTCATCACCGAACGCGGCATCTGCGGTGCTACCGAAGAAGAGATCCGCAAATTGTTTCCGGAAATGGCCTAAACAGCATTGACACTGAGACCACTGATCGTCTAAATGAACCCATGCTGACCGATCTGGAGAAAAAAATCATTGCTTGCGTACAGGAGGACATCGCGGTAACCAAGCAGCCCTTCCGGGAGATGGCGCGCAAGCTGCACCTGCCGGAAGCCAGCCTGCTGCGGACACTTCAAAATCTGTGCGACCGGGGGGTCATCCGAAGATTCGGCGCAACCATTCGACACCAGAAGTCCGGTTTTGCCGCCAACGCCATGGCCGCTTGGAAAGTGGATGAAGATCGCATGGAGGTGGTTGGCCGCAAGTTGGCCTCCTTTAAGCAGGTATCGCACTGTTATCGCCGCAATCCCACCGACAGCTGGCCATACAACCTGTACACGATGATTCACGCCAGCGACGAAGCCTCCTGCATCGAAACAGCCCGTCAGATGTCGATCGCAGCCGGGGTAGAGGACTTCACGCTGCTTTTCAGCCGCCGAGAACTGAAAAAGACTTCGATGAAGTATTTTACCAATGAAGACTGAAAACGGTGTCTGAGGGTTCGCCGCGTGAACCCGCTTATTTCACGAGGCGCCTCCGTTCATTTACAAAGCACTCAAGGGCGCAGCTTTTCCTAAAGTAATGCCAGCCATCGATGACGCGGTAAATCGGCGAATGCGGCTCGCCCGGAGAGTGCACATTTTTCTGCTGGTCCCATGCAAAAATAATGATAAAACGTGCAGCCGAAGTTTTTTCGCAAAATACCGTTTAGGGCCATGACTTCACGTTCATTTTTCTGCATTGCTGAAAAATGTCCATGAAACTGTGGGTTCATCGAAATGGCCGATCACAACACCGCATATCATCTTCCAAAGGCGGACATCCCGCATATACTGTGCATCAACCCGTGGATTCATGATTTTGCTGCCTACGATTTTTGGGCCAAGCCCCTTGGGCTGCTGACGCTGGCAGCCCTTTGCCGCATGCACGGCTGCCACGTCTCCTATCTCGACTGCCTGGACCGTTTTCATCCCCGGGCACCGCAAACCGATCCTTACCGGAGACACGGGCGCGGTCCTTATCTGAAGTCTCCCATACCCAAACCACCCGGGCTTTCGGACGTCCAACGGCGCTATTCACGCTACGGCATCCGGCCGCAGTGGCTGCTAAAGGACCTGCGGGCAATGCCGCAGCCGGATCTGATCCTGGTGACCTCTGTGATGACCTACTGGTATCCGGGCCTGCAGGAAACCATTGGCCTGGTACGCACAGTTTTCCCGCAAACACCGATTCTTGTCGGCGGGATTTACGCAACCCTGTACAGTGATCACTGCCGAGCGTGCATCGACGCCGACGAAGTGGTGACCGGTGCAGGAGAGGCTGCCCTTCTGGAACTGATCGGCAAATACACCGGCCACCGTCCGGCACGGCAATTTGACCCGCACCGAATCGACTCCTATCCTTATCCGGCCCTGGATCTGCAGCGTTGCATCAACTACGTTCCCCTGCTGACCTCGAAAGGCTGTCCGTTTTCATGCAGCTACTGCGCTTCGCGAAGACTGAACCCAAGCAGAATTACCCGCGATCCGGCAGCGGTGGTGGAAGAGATCAGTTATTGGCACGCGGCCCACCGGGTGAAGGATTTCATCTTTTACGATGACGCGCTGCTGATGGATGTGGAAACACACGCCGGACCGCTCTTCGAAGCGGTCGCCCGCAGCAGGCTCAAGGTTCGCTTCCATACACCGAATGCATTGCACATCCGCTGGATTGACAACCGGACCGCACGGCTGATGAAGCTCGCCGGATTCGAAACCATTCGTTTGGGCCTGGAGAC
>JAHEIV010000161.1 GCA_024639205.1 Deltaproteobacteria bacterium
CAGGTTAAAAAATTCTATCGGTCACCTTCCGGCGGCGCTGGGCCACCTGTTCCGCCTCCAATTGTAGTTCCTCGCCAAGCGCCCCGCCGGACCCGGCCGCTTCTATAACGGCCTTGTCGATCGCATTTTCCGCGGCGGTGAGCTGTTTCAGATGGCCCTCATATTCGTCTGCGGTCCGGTAAGCAAAGCGAATCAACTCATCGTAGCTCTCTCCTTGCGCGCGTATCAATCGCTCGTAATGTGCGGTGAGCAGATCGATCACCTGCTGGTACGCCCGGGCCAGGGCCGGTGAGGGCAGTTGAAGGGGATGCAGTTCGGTCTCGATACGTTCCCGGATCCGGCGAGCGATTGATTCCTTACCAGCACCGCTGGAAAGCTCCCTGGCCGCTTCCAGGGCGAGTCTGCGCGGAAACATGTATTTTTTGGTGTAGCGTCGGGTGGCCCGGGTTCGGCGTAGAAAATCGAAGATGAACATTCCGGGAATCAGGTTCTGCCACATCTTCGGCGGTCTCAGGTAAAGGACGTTCAGTACGACTTCTTTGGCAAACTGCTCTTCTGCGGCGGTGATGTGATCGAAGTGTTCCATGGCAATCAGCTCCCTGTCGGCTGCATATCACCGGGCTGCATCGACTGTCAACGCATCGAAACGGAAAAGCGCCCCGGGGGGCGCTTCCCGTTCTTTGTTATCCGGTGTCGGCTGCAACAGGGATCAGTCGGCCGGGATCACCGGTGTAAAGAAAGTCCCGGACCACAGGATCCAGGTGACAAACAGGGTCCAGACCGCATTGGCGGTCTGCGAGATCCAGTAGGCAATCGCCGGTCGGCCGCCGCCCACCGACACCAGCTCCTTGAAGTTGGTCTCCAGGCCAATGGAGACAAAGCAGAGGGCAAACATCCAGTTGCGGTAGGTCTTGCATGCGCTGCCCACGGCTTTGGTCGCTTTGAAACCGTACACCGGTTCCACGAAAAACGACACGATAAAAGAGGCCACAATAAAGCCCAACACGAACTTGGGAAAGCGGT
Source organism: Deltaproteobacteria bacterium (assembly GCA_024639205.1). Taxonomy (GTDB): domain Bacteria; phylum Desulfobacterota; class Desulfobacteria; order Desulfobacterales; family SG8-13; genus SG8-13. Next base: position 1,024 of record JAHEIV010000161.1, read on the forward strand.
ACCAGATCTCCATGAATGGGGGCCTCTCGACGCTGCCCTTTTCCTTGCGTTCCAGCGTCATGGTCGCCCACAGGGCCATCAGAAAGGCCGCCAGGCCGATCAGCACGTTCTGGGACATCTTCACCAGGGCAGCGACCTTGTAAGCCGCATCCCCGCCGATGATGCCGCCGGCGGCCACCACTGCACCGGTATTGTCGATCACTCCCCCCACCCAGGCGCCGGCCCAGTTGTTGGGCAGCTCGAGCCACTTGGCAATGGGCGGCATCACCAGAATCAGCACCACCGCGCACACCAGCACCCAGGCGATCATATAGCTGACTTCCTTCTTATTTCCCTGGATCGCACCGCCGGCGGCGATGGTGGCCGACACTCCGCAAATGGCATTGGCCGAGGCGATGATGGCGCTGAAACGTTCGTTGACCTGGAACTTTCGGCAGATCCAGTAGGTCGAGAACCAGACCGTTGTCGCCACAAAAACCGCCTGCACCAGGCCGATGAAACCACCACGCAGGATGTCGCCGAAAAAGATGCCGGCTCCCATGCACACCAGGCCGATTTTGATGAAGAACTCGGTCTGGCCGCCCACCTTTAGCACCTCCGGCACCTTGAAGATGTTGCTGATGATCAACCCGAATACCAGGGCGAAGAGCACGTAGGATATCCCCCATTTGCTCATGAAGGCCTGTTTGCCGACGATCAGTGACAGGTACCCCAAAAGGAAAATCACCAGAAACCCCGGGATGTAGCGTTTCAGATCGAGCTTCATGAAAAAACCGCCGATGGCTGTCAGCACGCCCATAAAAATAAACATGCTCGCGGTCTGTCCGATAGTTGCCACTCCCTTGGGAAATGCCGCCGCTAAATCCGACGTCCATTTTCCGATCTTGGGGCCGGCCGGCAGCAGGTTGACGGCCCATTTACCGTCTCCCACCTGATTCAAACCGACGATGGCGATCACTAAGATGAACCACCCGATAAAACAGGACCACCAATCCTCACTTTCCAGAACCGGTGGTCTCGTCTGCTTAGTTTCTTCGTTCATGTAAACCGCCTCCTTTCTGTTTTACGGTGTGGGTGTTATAGAAAAAAACGGCGAAGTATACAGCTCTTTAATCTCAAGAAATCGCTTCGATCCACAAATAAGAGGGGGTGCTAAAGTATGCGGCGAGATGTCGTTGCAAATGACGAAGTGCTATCTTCTGAGTCGCTGCGCGCACACCGGATGGATCGACCGATCTCAGATTCCTGTGCAAAAAGTCAAGCCAAATGATCCGATGGTTGAAATGCCGGCCGTCACCTCCTTTCCTCCCGGGAAATAGGATGCACGCTACGCAACCATCAATTCATACGGTTCTGGTAGTTTATTCAAATCAATAACCGAATGTCAATTCAATTTCGACAATTGTAGCTGCGATGTCGGAACGGACGCCGCCGTTCCGACATATGCTGCGGATCGTCGCCACGTGTGAAGTGCCGCCGCGAATCGCCGGGTTCTTCCAGGTGCGCGTAGAAATGCCGCAGCGAACCGGTGACTCCGGCGCGTCTGAGCTTCACGCTTTATGCTTCGTTGGGGATTAGATGGAATCTGCCCGGATAGCTGCCAGGCTTTCAAGCAGGCGGTTCATATCATCGGCGATCGGTGCTTCCAGATTCATGACTTCCTTGCTGCGCGGGTGAAAAATCACCAGCCGCCAGGCGTGCAGCATCTGACGGGAGATATGCTGCAGAAGATCGGTGACCGGCCGGGGTAACTGTTTGATAGCTTTGCGGCCACCGTACACCGGATCTCCGGCAATTGGATACCCCATGGCAGCGCAGTGGACCCGGGCCTGATGCGTTCGTCCGGTTCTCAGGTCCAGCTCCATCAGGGCCAGGCCGGAAAACCGTCGGGTAACTTTCCACTCGGTAACGGCCGTTCGCGGCCGGCGGCTTGCGGTGGACATGCGTTTGCGGTCGATCGGATGACGGCCGACCGGCAGTTCGATGCGGCCGGCGGCTGCGGAGGGCTGCCCGCAAACAAGCGCCAGGTAAGTTTTGTGAACCTTGCGCGTTGCAAACTGATCGGTCAACCGCGAATGAGCCTGGGGGTTTTTGGCCGCCACAATCAAACCGGAGGTGTCTTTGTCCAGCCGGTGCACGATCCCCGGCCGAATTTCCCCTTTGATGGGCAACAGATCCGGGCAGTGGTGCAGCAATGCATTCACCAGGGTACCGCTGGCATGCCCCGGCGCCGGGTGAACCACGAGGCCCGGTTGTTTGTTGACCACCACCAGATCACGATCTTCGTAGAGGATATCGATGTCGATCGGCTGCGGTTCCAGGTGCACAACCGCCGGAGAAGGCATCCGGCCTTCAATGCGATCGCCGATCCGCACCCGGTAGGAGGGCCTTTTGGAGACGCCGTTCACCGTGACCTGCCCTTGCAGGATCAGGTGGGCGACAGCGGAGCGGGTAAGGTCGGAAATACGCGAGGGTACCAGCACATCGAGACGTTTTCCGGTGTCGGCTGCCGAAACGACTATGGCAAACTCTGGCGAGGAAGGCATGCTGGCCAGGGGGGGTTCAGGTGTGACTTAGTTTTCGGCGCTGTCGGCACTTTCGATGGCAAAGAAGGATTCAAGCTCTGTAATGATCGATTCTTCATCGGCTTTTTTGGCCGTTGAAAGCTCTTTTACCAGCAGTACCTGGGCCGTGTCGTAAAGTTTGCGCTCACCGAAAGAGAGGTCTTTCTGCAGTTTGAGTAGAGAAAGATCCCGAAATACTTCGGCTACGTCGTACAATGAGCCGCTTTTTATCTTGTCCATATACTCCCGGTAACGCCGGTTCCAGGTCTGGGTTTCGCTGGCTGAAGATTTTTTCGCTTTCATTACGTCATAGACTTTCGATATGTCCTTCTTGTCTATGACGTCCCGCAGACCGACGGATTCGACGTTGCGGGTCGGAATCATGATCAGCATGTTGTTTTCCAGCACCTTCATTTTGTAAAAATCCAGTTTTTCCCCGTTGATCACCCGGGTTTCTATGGCTTCGATCTTGCCCACACCGTGAGCCGGGTAAACCGCCAGATCGCCGACTTGAAAGTGGCGCAGCTTCTGCTTGGCGGATGGGGTTTTCGACGGACTGCTGGGTTTTTTGCTGCTCATTTGGGCATCCATTGTGCGATTGACGGTTTTGTTATTGAAAACCTTACAATTTATAGCACACCTTTTGTTCACAATCAATAAAAAAGGATTGGCGCGGATCGCGCCAATCCTTCTTTTTTTCGATCCGAATGACGGATTTACGACAGCTTCAGCAGTAGCGGAACCAGCAGCAGTGCCACGACGTTCAGGATCTTGATCATCGGGTTGATGGCCGGTCCGGCGGTATCCTTGTAAGGATCGCCGACAGTGTCGCCGGTGACGGCGGCTATGTGGGCATCACTGCCCTTGCCGCCCAGGTTTCCGTCTTCGATATACTTCTTGGCGTTGTCCCAGGCCGCGCCCCCGGTCGTCATGGAGATGGCCAGGAACAGTCCGGTGACAATGCTTCCAATCAGAAGTCCGCCGAGGGCGATCTTGCCCAGGAGCAGGCCCACTATGATCGGAGCAGCGACCGGCAGCAGGGCCGGGATCATCATCTCCTTGAGGGCAAACTTGGTGACGATGTCCACACAGGCGGCGTAATCCGGTTTGCCGGTACCTTCCATGATTCCCGGAATCTCGCGGAACTGTCGCCGAACTTCTTCCACAACCGCAGCGCCGGCCTTGCCCACCGCCTTCATGGCGATGGATCCGAACAGAAAAGGCAGCATCCCGCCCAGGAAAAGGCCGATGATCACGTTCACGTTGCTCAGGTCGAATCTCAGCTCTTCCCCACCGCCGTGCAGAGCGAACTCCTGGGTGTATGCGGCAAAAAGCACCAGAGCGGCCAGGCCGGCGGAACCGATGGCATAGCCCTTGGTCACGGCCTTGGTGGTATTGCCGACGGCGTCGAGCGGGTCGGTAACGGCCCGGACGCTGTCGTCCATCTCGGCCATCTCGGCAATACCGCCGGCGTTGTCGGTGATCGGTCCGTAGGCATCGATGGCGATAACCATACCGGTCATCGACAGCATCGACATGGCCGCCATGGCGATGCCGTAAAGGTCGGCAAAATGATAGGCGACACCGATTCCCAGGCAGATCGCCAGCACCGGCAGTGCGGTGGCTTCCATGCTGACGGCCAGCCCGGCGATGATGTTGGTGGCGGGCCCGGTGGTAGAGGCTTCGGCCACCATCTTCACGGGCTTGCGGATGCCGGTGTAGTATTCGGTGATAATGACGATCACCACGGTCAGCACCAGTCCGACCAGTGAGGCGTAAAATACCTGCATCCCGGTAATGTTCGGGACGCCGACGAACAGCTTCTGGCAGGCCACGGCAAATGCAATGGCGGCCAGGATGGCCGATCCGAACATCCCCTTGTACAGGGCGCCCATGATGTATTCATTGGCTCCCAGCCGCACGAAGGCGGTGGCGATGATGGAGGCCACGATGGAGATGGCGCCGATGACCAGCGGAAAATTGGTGGCGATGAGTTGATCCGGGTAAAGCAGGTTGCCGAGCAACATGGCGGCAACCGCCGTGACGGCATAGGTCTCGAACAGGTCGGCCGCCATTCCGGCACAATCACCGACGTTGTCGCCGACGTTGTCCGCAATAACTGCCGGGTTGCGGGGGTCGTCTTCCGGAATCCCGGCTTCCACCTTGCCGACCAGGTCGGCGCCAACATCCGCGCCCTTGGTGAAGATCCCTCCGCCCAGCCGTGCGAAGATGGAGATCAGGCTGCCGCCGAAACCGAGCGCAACCAGCGCGATGACGGCATCGCGAACCGGTGTGCCGGTAGCCAGCAGTATGGTATAAAAACCGGCGACCGCGGTCAGCGCCAGACCGGCAACGATCATGCCGGTAACCGCCCCGCCCTTAAAAGCCATGCCAAGGGCTTTTTTAAGTCCGCTCTTGGCGGCTTCAGCGGTTCGGACGTTGGCGAGAACCGAAACCCGCATGCCGATATAGCCGGCCAGGTAGGATGCGGCTGCGCCGACAATAAACCCGATGGCGGTTTTAATCCCCAAGAAGATGGCCACCAGAATAAACAGGACGATCGCGGCAATCCCCATGCTCTTGAGCTGCCGGTTCAGATACGCTATCGCGCCTACTTTAATGGCATCGGCAATCTGGTTCATCTTCTCGTCGCCGGCCGGCGCGCTGCGCACGATGCCCGCTGTGATAAACGAGAAAATGACCCCTGCAACTCCAACTAATGCGCATATCAACGGTAATGTATAATCCATCCCTTCCTCCATGTTCAATCTATTTGGTTAACTCACAACTGAAAATCGTCTGTCGTTGAAACGATTCATGGCCTCGGTAATACCCCGGGTCAGGATGGTTACGACCGCGTCGCGAGCGCCGGCGATAATTCGATCCAGAAGGCCCATTTCCGATTTCGAATAATCGCCCAGCACGTGATCCGTTACGCTGCGCTGTTTTTCGGATCGCCCGATACCGACGCGCAGCCGGGCAAAATCCCCCGATCCAAACGCATCCATCAATGATCTGAGGCCATTGTGTCCTCCGTGTCCTCCTTTCTTTTTGATTTTTATTCTTCCAAAGGCAAGGTCGATGTCGTCATGAATGACCAACATGTCCCCGGCTGAAATCCGGTGATAATCGGCCAGGCGTCTTACCGGCGGTCCGCTGCTGTTCATATACGCCAGCGGTTTCACCAGCAGGACTTCTTCCTGTTCTATCCGGCCCCGTCCGAATACGGTTTGATATTTGCGCCTG
>JAHEIV010000162.1 GCA_024639205.1 Deltaproteobacteria bacterium
CTGCCTTTAGACGCAGTGCTCGATGCGATTCGTGACGCCAACCTCGATCTTCCGGCGGGCAAGATCGAGCAGGGACGCTATGAGGTTACACTGCGGGCACCGGCCGAGTTTAGCAACCTTGACCAGATTCGAGACACGGTCATCGTTCGGGGTGACGGCGGGGCGATAACGCTGGGGCAGATCGCCGAGGTCAAAGACACCTACGAAAAGTTGACGCGCATCGTACGCGTTAACGGTGGGCGCGGACTGCGCATCGGAATTCGCAAACAGGCCAATGCCAATACGGTGGAAGTCTCCCGGCGCATTCTGGATGAAATCGAATCGGTAAACCAAGCCTTTCCACAGATCCGTATCGTGCCGGTGATCAACCAGGGCAACCTGATCGAGCGTTCCATCGCCAATGTTGCCCGCTCGGTGATCTACGGGGGCGGGCTGGCAATCCTGGTTTTGCTGTTTTTCCTGCGCAGTATCCGCAGCACCGTCGTGATCTCCCTTTCGATCCCGATTTCCATCGTGGCCACCTTCGCGTTAATTTTCTTCGGAGGCTTCACGCTCAACCTGATGACACTGGGAGGGTTGGCCCTGGGCGTGGGCATGATGGTCGACAGCTCCATCGTCGTGCTCGAAAACATCTTCCGCCGCCGCAATGAAAACGGCGAAGCGCCGCAGGAAGCATCGGTAAATGGTGCCCGGGAGGTCGGGCCGGCCATCATCGCCAGCACCATCACCACCCTGGTCATTTTTCTACCGCTGGTTTTCGTCCGCGGCGTCTCGGGCATCCTCTTTAAGGAGATGGCCTATGTGATCATATTTGCCCTGATCTGCTCGCTGACCATAGCGCTGAGCCTTGTGCCCATGCTGGCATCCAAGCTTTTGACGTCAAGCCGGCAGCGTGCAGGGGATTCGGCGTCTTTAGCGTACCGCTGGTCCGGCGTCGCTGATTCCGTCTTTACGGGTCTTGAAAATGCTTACCTGAATTTGCTGCACCGGGTCCTGGACCATCGCCTGGTGACCGTCGCCGCCGCTGCCGTGGTGCTCGGCGCAAGCCTGCTTCTTCTGCCCCTGATCGGCAGTGAATTTCTGCCTCCCAGTGACGAGGGCGAGGTTCGCGTGACCGGTAAGATGGAAATCGGCACCCGGCTCGAGCTGGTCGATCGGCAGACCCGCATCATGGAGCAAATCGTTCAACCGGCCGTGCGCGAGGCAGTGGCCTCAGTGGTCACTGTCGGCGCCACCGGATGGCGGGCCGACGCGGGCTCGGAAGGAGAGCTGCGCATATCGCTGCTGCCGGCCGCTCAACGCAAACGCTCCAATGTGGCGGTGGCACAGGACCTGCGTCGCCGCCTGGGCGGCAACATACCCGGCATGGAAATCCGCATCCGGGCACCCCAGGGCCAGTTTTTACTGGAAAGGCTGCTGGGCGGTGACGAAGGGCTGACCATCGAGATCCGTGGTTACGAGCTTAGCACACTCGATGCACTGGCGGCGCGGGTTGCGAAGTTGATTGCAAATGTGCCGGGCATTACCGACGTTCAGACCAGTCTCGAGGCCGGCATCCCCCAGCAGGAAATCCGTGTGAACCGCGACAAAGTCGCCGATCTCGGCCTGAGCGTACGAGATGTCACCGAGCTGCTGCAAACCGCAGTGGCCGGTTCCAAAGCCGGCGAGTACCGAACAGGAGGCAATTCCTATCGGATTCTGGTCCAGCTCAAGGATGCCGAAAAGCGCTCCCTGGACGAGATCCTCAACCTTGCGCTGACCACTGAACGTGGTGAAAAGGTGACGCTGCGCAACGTCGTGAATTCTGAAAAGAGCCGCGGTCCGATTCTGATCGACCGGAAAGATCAACAGCGAAGGGTGACGGTGCGTGCCAACATCGCGGGGCGCGATTTGGGTTCCGTGGCCTCCGATGTGCAGGCTTTGTTGGATCAAATACCACGCCGCGTCGGTTATGATATAACTGTCGCGGGCAATTTCGAAGAACAGCAAAAGGCTTTCAGAGAATTGGTCATCTCGCTCGTGTTGGCGCTGGTCCTGGTCTACATGGTGCTGGCATGCCAGTACGAATCGTTTCGCAGTCCACTGGTCGTCATGTTTTCCGTTCCCGTGGCGGCGGTTGGCGTGCTGGTGACGTTGTTTCTTACGAAAACGACACTGAACGTGCAGTCCTACATCGGCTGCATCATGCTGGGAGGGATCGTGGTCAACAACGCGATTCTCCTGGTGGACCAGGCCGGTCGACTGGTCCAGGAAGGCATGCGCACCCACGAAGCCCTGACCGAAGCCGGTCGTCGCAGGTTGCGGCCGATTCTGATGACGACCTTGACCACGATCCTCGGCCTGCTGCCGCTGGCACTCGGTATCGGCGAAGGATCCGACGCTCAGGCGCCGCTGGCAAGGGCGGTTGTCGGCGGTCTCACCGGATCGACGCTGATCACGCTGGTGCTGATCCCGGCAGTCTATTCCCTGTTTCATCCCGACCGGAATCGAATTGCAAGCGTTCCATCATAACTGCTCCATGCAAACGAAACGGTTGAAAAGGTGATCGCATGACGACAGGATCTCATCAAATCGATGGACTTGGGCCCCGGCTGTCGACGCCAGCGGGCGCCTGTGATACCCACATCCACTTTTACGGGCAACCGGATCGCTATCCCCTGGCGCCGACGGCCACCTTTACACCGCCGCTGGCTACTATAGAAGCCTACCGGGCGGTGCAGCAGCGGCTGGGGTTGCAGCGGGTGGTGGTTGTGCAGCCTTCCGGCTATGGCTTCGACAACCGCTGCACGCTCGATGCGGTCAAACAAATCGGCGATGCAGCGCGGGCGGTTGCGGTGGTCGATCCGGGCGTTGCCGACGATGAGCTGCAACAGCTCACCGATTCGGGGGTTCGCGCTGTGCGCTTTTTCATGTTTCCCGGAGGCGTGCTGTCCTGGGAGGATCTGGATCGATTGGCCGGCCGAGTCAACGAATTCGGCTGGCACGTGCAGCTGCAGCTCGACGGCAGGCAGCTGCCCGATCATATCGGCCGAATTGGCCGGTTGCCGGGCAAACTGCAGATCGATCACACCGGAAAGTTCATCGAGCCGGTTCCCACCGGCGACCCGGCTTTCCAGGTGCTGCTGGAGCTCGTTGACAGCGGACGGTGCTGGGTCAAGCTGGCCGCCCCCTACGAGACATCCAGGCTCGGACCGCCGCTGTACAGCGATGTCGGCGATCTGGCCAAAGCCCTTGTGAAGGCCGCACCGGAGAGGATGCTCTGGGCCAGCAACTGGCCGCATCCGTCAGCACAGGAAAACCCGCCGGACGATGCCGATCTGCTCGATCTGCTGCTGGACTGGACCGCAGACGACACCACCCGCCGGCGCATCCTGGTGGACAACCCGGCCGAGCTGTACGGCTTTGTATGATTGGATCGGAGGCGATCGTCGGATAAAAACCTTAGAGTCGTCGAGGATCGGGCGTTCGGACCGCAGTAATCCTTCGGGGGCGCTGTCGGCGGACCGGATAAAGGCGTTTGTCATTCGTTCCGCAATTTCAATTTTTTCGATCGGATTGCAAACCGCCATGCTCACGACAGCGGTTGATTTTGAACCGCTTCGTTTTTACTGGCACATCCCACCCAATTGCGATATAACATCACGCACCCCGCTTTGAGCTTTTGCTTACCGGAAAGAATTCCATGCAGCCAGCAAAGTACATCGTGTGCCGCCTGCATCCCATGCAGGGACGCATCACCGCGTTTCTGACCGCTGCCTGCCTTCTGGCAGGCTCGTTGGTTTTCGTCCCTGCTGCGGCAGGGGCCATCCAATTTTCGACCGGCATGCTGGATGCCACCATTCGCTCGAGATATTCCGGCAAACCGATCATAGTGGTTTTTGTCGCCGAATGGTGTCCGGTATGCCGGCAGATGCGCTCGAAGGGATTCAGCGATCCAGGGGTCGTGGCCTCCTCGCGGCAGTTTGAGTGGTTGGTGGTCAATATCGACCGGCAGCCCACGCTGGCAAAGGCGTACGACGTGGATGTCCTTCCGATGCTTCACGTCATCGATCCCCAGGGGCGCGTGCTGGCCGTGATTTCCGGCTTCACCGATGCGGCTACGTTGCAGAACCAGCTGCAGCGGATCCACGAGCATATCAGTGCGGATCAGGAAGAAAAACTGCAAACGGACCCGCTGCGGCTGGAGAGCGATTCGTGGGTGGGGGTGTTCGGCTTGCCGGACAACTACCGCGCCCAGTCGATCTGCTTTGCCAACGTCGGCTATGGCCCGCTGGATCTGCCGAGCCAGTCCGCGTTGCAGGGTCTGAGGCTGGGGTTTTCACCGCGCTCCCCTTCCACGCTGATCCAGGGCGAAAGAGAGCTGCGGGTTCATGCAACCTGGGTCAACATCTGGGCCGACGAACCCGAATTGCAGTTCGACTACGAGACACTGCAGACCACCGCCACGTTCGGTTACGGCTTGACCGACACGCTGCAGGTCGAAGGCGGCATCTCCATACAAAGCCGCTTCGGTGGCGAGTTGGACAGTCTCATCCAGGAGTTTCACGACCTGTTCGGCATCGATCAGGACGGCCGGGACCTGGTCCCCCGGGGGCGGTTTGCCGCCGACATCCAGCCCACCGGCGGCCAGCCCGGTGTCAGCCTGACCGACAGCGACAGGGGCGTTTACGCCAGCGCGGCCGTGTTGACGCTGCAGCACAACGTCACTTGCGGCACACTCACGCTGCCGGCCTTTTCCTACTCCCTTACGGGCCGTTACGAGATTCAATCCGACGACCTGGAGGGCGGCAGCCCGCTCGATTTCGGCATTTCGGTTGCCGCGGCCAAACGCTTCGAGACGCTTTATCTATACGGAACCTTCGGGTTTGCCGTGTTCGGGCGGGATCGGTTCCGAGGGCTCGAGCTGCGCAACACCCAATACTCCTTTCTGACCGCACTCGAGTGGCGGGCATTTTCGACCGCATCGCTGCTCATCCAGTATCTGTTGACAGAAGGCCTGACAGACACCCCCGGGAAGTTGTCCGAGCCTTCCCACGAAATCACCCTGGGGGCCAAGTGGGAGGTGCTGCGCGGGACCGTGCTCGAGTTCGGCTTGATCGAAAACATCGTCACCTTCGGAAACAGCCCGGATTTTGGCCTGCACCTCGGCCTCACGTCACGGTTTTAACCACACAGACTCACCAAAGGAGAGAGATCAGCATGTCCGATTGGAATCGAAAACATCCAACCCTTCGGATTCACAGGGCTGCCGATCCGGCGGCAGCGGAACAAGCCCCCCGGCCGGACGCACCGGCGGCCACCTCGTCATTGCAGCCGATGGCGATCATCCTTATCACGGCCCTGGTAATGGTTTTGGCCGGACCGGCCTGCCGGGCCGAAGAGCCCCGGAATGAGGACCGCGGCGCTTCGACCGCTTCCGGCTGGCAGCTGGAGTTCGGACCCGGCGGCCGGCTCTACCCGATTTACATCGCCAACCCGATCCGTCCCCAGATGGGGATCGCGCGGGCCTATTTCAGCGAATCGGATATTCCCAATGCCGGTGACGAGCGCTACATCATCCGTCTGGGGGCCAACGTCGGTTTTCTGCGGTATTCGCCGGCCGACAAACCCGACAGCGGGTTTCAGCTCGATGTGGAGGCCGGATTTATCGGCGCCTTCGACATCGAAAGCTCCCTGGACAACATCGGCTGGGACGGTCTGTACGGGGTTTTGCTCAACTGGAGCAACGGCGAGGGCCTGGCCGTCCAGACCGGCATCAAGCACGTATCCGCCCACGTGGGCGACGAATACGCCGAAGAGACGGGGCGCCGGCGGATCAACTACACCCGCGGGGAATACGTTCTGGGATTGAGCCTGGCGGGAGAAAAATTCTGGCGGATTTACGGCGAAGGCGGCTACGCCTACGATCAGCGCAACGCCCAGCTGCAGGATCCCTGGCGGCTGCAGGCAGGGCTGGAATTCACGGACCCACAGCGATTTTGGGACCGTCGGTTCGGATGGTATGCCGCCGCCGACCTCAACTGGTACGAGGAGTCGGACTGGTCCACCGACCTGACGCTGCAGGCCGGTGTCATCGTGGCCCGCGAAAAGCTGTTTCGTACCTTTCGCTTCGGCCTGGAATACCGGAACGGCCGGTCGCTGCTGGGCGAATTTTTCTTTCAAAACGAAACTTACGTCAGCCTTGGGCTGTGGTGCGACCTGTAGCGGCCCTTCTTGCCAAACCGGTGGTGATTCGCCCGGCACCTAATCCACTAACCTGTGCGGTTTTGCCATGAAACTGTTCAACATACTGGCCATCTTGATCACGCTTTCTGCTGTGTTCAGCTATATCAACCACCGCTTCATCAAGCTGCCCACCACCATCGGGGTTATGGCCATCGCGCTGCTGGGATCGCTGGGCATCGCAGGGCTGGGATCTTTAGGGCTCGGTCTGGAAGAAGATGCGCTGAAACTGCTCAACAGCATCGATTTTGACGAAACCCTGCTGCACGGTATGTTGAGCTTTCTGCTGTTTGCCGGGGCGCTGCACATCGATCTGGATCGCCTGGCCCGCCAGAAGTGGATCATCGGCACGCTGGCGACGGCGGGGATCGTCACTTCGACCGCTATCATCGGAATCCTGTCCTGGCTGGTACTGGATTGGCTGGGCATCGGACTGCCGCTGATGTACTGCCTGCTGTTCGGGGCACTGATCTCCCCCACCGATCCGATCGCGGTGCTCGGTATTCTCAAAAAGGCAAACGTGCCCGAAAGCCTGGAGACCAAAATCTGCGGAGAATCCCTGTTCAACGACGGGGTGGCGGTGGTGGTGTTTCTGGT
>JAHEIV010000163.1 GCA_024639205.1 Deltaproteobacteria bacterium
GATCGCCGGGGCGTTCCCGCCGTGACCGTTGATGATAACGAGTTTCTTTATGCCGTTTCGGGCCACGCTCATTCCGATGTCATGCACCAGCCGGGTGAGGGTCTGGTTGTCGATGCCCACGGTGCCCTTGAAGTCGTCGTGGTGATAGGATACCCCATACGGAATCAACGGCAACACCAGCGGTCGGGGGCGGCTGCAGGCCAGCGCCACCCTTCGTGCCAGATAATCGGCATCGAAGGCATCGGTGTCCAGCGGCAGGTGAGGTCCGTGCTGTTCGATCGCTCCCACGGGAAGCAGCGCTATGTCCACCTGCTTTAATCGCTTTTCGGCTTCTTCCCAAGTCATGTCCCCCCAGAGGCAGTCTTCCGGGTATGCGGCATGTTCGGCGGTCGGCCCGGAGGGACTGCCCTGCCGGGCGCCGTTCAACTCAAAAGCATAGGCAAGCCCGATTTCCTTGACCTTCAGTAGATTGAACTCATTCCACGTGCGCTTTTCTCGCCGGACGGCTCCGTTGCTGTGTTGCAGGATGATTCGGTAAAGGGGAGCCCGCAGGTCGGCTGGAATGCCGTCGATCGGAGATCGAACCGGATCGAATCTCAACTTCAAAATCTCTGGATGTTCTTTGAATTGTAGCTGCAGGTGTTCCGGCGGCCGGATCGCACCTTTTTCCAGCAGCATGAATCCAAGCTGCTGTTGTCCATCCTCTTCCTGCAGGACACCGTGCGAAACGAACGATTCCAGGCAGTCTTTGATCTGCCGATCGTTGTATCCGCAGCGTTGCGGATCAGCCTCGATGGCCGTGAGCATGCAGACGATCCGCCGGCACTTTTCACAGCGGCCGCAGGGATGGATGCGCTCGTCCTGTTTGTGTGCAGCATGGCATGAAACCTGGTGCTGCTGCAACCGGGGGTATCTTTCGAACAGTGTTTTTTCGACCAGAAGTTCGGAAAGTGGCCGCAGGATCGAAAACTGGCTGACGAACCAGCCCTTTTGGAGATAATACCGGGAGAGGTTGCTGTCGAAGTAAATGCTCTGGTCAAAGAGTCCGTCGTAGTGAAAAATTCCGGCGTGGTTGACCCTATTGGTGGTGTCGAATTCGTCGCCGATAAGAATTCTTCCGATCCCCTTTTTGCGTACAATCGGCAGAATACCGAACAAAAAGACCGCTACGGTCCAGAGACGGATCGGGTATTCATCGGATCGAACGGCCGAAAAGTCCTTGCGGATGAAGGGCATCTGCTGCAGCATCCAATTAAACACCCGATCGGAGTTGACCCACACCCGGGCGGTGTTGGGCACGTTTTCCCTAAAATACCGGTAGGCGTTGAGCGCCGTGAACCAATGTCTACCCGATTCGTTTACAAAAATGGGGTGAACTTCCCTTCCCATTTCATTGAGCAGCCCGTAGCTGAGCAGGCTGTCCTTGCCCCCGCTGGACAGGACGCAGTGGCGCTTTCGGTCCGTCGCCCACAGCCGCCAATTTTCATCCAGCTTTTTCGTCGAAGCGCCCTTGAACTGAACGGCAGCGTGGGAATATTTCGGTAGTTTGCTGGCGACGATTCGTGGTGCATCCGGGGTCAGAAAAGGATTGGGCTCCAAAAATTTCTTCACCAGGATTTCCCGGGCGGTGTTTTCGATCATCTCCCGGATAAACCGTCGGTCCAAATTATCATAGAGTCCATGGAAGATGATCTTGCGGCAAAACAGGCCGTAATTAATCGCCACCTGAGCGGCGATCATCGCGGCCAGGTTTTGAGATCCCGACTCCTCCGGAAGGAAGACATCTTGTTCGTAGCGGTATATCAGATCGATGCTGGTTTGTTCACCGCCGACAAACAACCGGTAGGGGGCAATCAAACGGAGTGGCTCCAACCGGATGGGTCCCACCTCGAGTCGGTCGAATACCCGCAGGGGTGCTAAAGGATCGCCCCCCGAATCCTTCAGGATAGGGGCCTCTCCGCGTGAAGATTCCAATTGCCCCGTTTTCATGAACGCCCCCTTTTCTTATTTAATGATATCAACGTCTTCACCAGCCGGTCCGGGCCTTCCAACAACACATCGAGCGCAGGGACACCCACATCCTTTTCGATGGCCTTGCAGATCAGGGGGATTTCGTCCGCGCCAAGGTTTTCGTGGTTTACGGTAACGGCCACCACCGGCTTGCCGGACAGAAGCTCGATGGCCTCAATCTGAGTCGTCAGGGACTGAATCGGATACCCCGGGAAACCGTCATAATCCTTGCGTGCCGGAGCATGCTGCAGAACGACCGCATCCGGCCGGCCGGCGGCGAGAATTTCAAAGCCACCCGGGTAGGCAGGATTCATCAGACTGCCTTGTCCTTCGATGACGATCACCTCCGGGTCCGCTTCTTTCCATGCCGACCAGACTGCGTGTTCGATTTCCCCGGAGACGAAATCGTTGATCAAAGAGTCCATGATCAAACCGTATCGGGCACCTTGCATCCAGGCGGTCTGACCGGTGCCGATCATCTCGGTTTTTAGTCCTATCTGATGGAGCCCCTCAACGATTTTCCAGGCCGTGGTTCGCTTGCCCACCGCAGAATCCGTCCCCAGCACGGCGATCTTTAAAGCCGTGACCGTTTCGATCTTGCCGCTGAAAAAATGCAGTGAATTTCGATCCGGAGGCCGACGGATATCCCTTATATGCAGCCCTTTTTTTCGAGCCAGTTCCGCCAGCCGTATGTCATCGGAAAGAAAATCATGCAGTCCGCAGTCGACGTTCAAGCCGTTGTTGAGTGCCAGAGCCACTTCATTTCGCGCATCGTCCGGAAGCCTCCCTCCGTCGGGCGTCAGGCCGATCACGAAATGGGTTGCCTTCAGCCCTTGCGCCCGGAACTGTTCCAGAGCCTTTTCCAATGACGCTGCCAGGGGAATGCCGGTTTTTTTGCCGTCCAGCACCTCTCCGGCGTCTTGGCCGTTATAACGGGAATCAATCACGGACAGCACCCGGTAGCGGTTGGTGAATCGCACCAGGCCGTGGGCGGTCTTTCCGTTGGGGGTGTTGTAAGCCCGTTCACAGTATACGATCGCATTTCCATCGAGATTTTCGTTGGTTTTCACGTTCTCCTCCCCGTGAGAACCGCTACGTAGCGGTCGCTCGAAAGCGGCCTTTTTTTGTGATATTCGACCAGTGCGATCAAGCCGGCGGTGGATGCGGGAAGCACCTGCAGTCCCTCCTTGTCCCGAATCAACCGCGAGGTTGCAAGCATGGCTTTATCGGACGCGTTCGCTCCCCAGCCTCCTGATTGACGAATGGCCTCCAGGGCATGATCTCCGTCAATAGCGTGCCAGTTGATCAGCGGTTCGTTGACGTTCGTTTCGTGTATTTTCTCGGGAGCCAGATCTTCACACACCGGTGAATTTTTAATAAAAGCCTGAACGATGGGATTTTTACCGAATGAAGAACCGGCTACGATGCGGGGCTGGCGGGAGGTCTTACCCCGCCGGTTAAGGCTTAGAAACCCCCTGTAGATGCCCGACAGAGTGGTTCCGTTGGAAACCGGAACGGCTACTGCAAAAGGGGCATCCCTGAGTTCGTCATAAATTTCGTAGGCAATTTCTCCGTAAGCTTTCAACTGGTGCATCGTGTTGTCTCCCCCCGGATTGGCATCGTAGAGCTCCTCTTTTTGAGCGGCCTGGACGGAAACGAGCACTGCTTTTTCATAGTCTCCTTCCACCCGAACGATTTCGGCTCCTAGTTCTTTCATTTCCTTGACTCGATTGGTGTGATAGCCTTCAGGGATATATATGCGGCAGGTCAGCCCGGCAAAGGAAGCAGCCAGGGCAGTGGACACCCCGTAATTGCCGCAAGTTGCCATGGTAATCTTGTCGAAGCCGCGGCGCAGGGCATCCATGGCCTGGGCAAAGGCAATCCGGTCTTTTTGGGTACCGGTCGGATTACCGCCTTCGAACTTGAGGTAAATCTGGCGCAGTCCCACTTCCCTTTCGATATTTCGGGCCCGCACCAGTCCGGTATCTCCAACTTCGGATTCAAAAATATCCTCGAACGCTTCCAGGCGCCGCTCCAGCGGCTGATTGGGATCCGAAGCAATGTTGCGCTGCTCCTCCACCTGCCTTGCCACGGTCCCGATTTCCCCGACAGCTCCGTCCAGAATGTTAAACGGCATATCATCCTTCCTTTCCCTATGACGTGGCTTTTTTTGAATTATCCCGTTGACGCCTTACCACGGGCAGGAGCTTTCGTTGTTGAATTTACGAGTTGTTATACACAGCAATTCGCGTGCCACCACTGTAACCTGTTGAAATAAAAATAATTAAAATAATCATGGGTCGACGAGCAGAACTGTCACTTCTGATTCGCACGCGTCAAACGTCCCAAGGAACCGCAGATTTTCCATCGGTTTCCTTGGGATCCATCCAAATCAGAATCCCTGGTTCCGAAGCGTCCAGGGTGGACTTCCTTACTAAACAAACAAAAAAAAGATGAATTTCAGATAGTTGAAAAAACACGCATACCGCTACTCCCCTCGTTCCGACTAACGGCGGGAGAAATCGGAAGCGCCGGTTCATGGTTGTCCTGTGTAGTAAATTAATATCCAAACGATATCAACAAGTTATGGTTTTGGCACGACGCTTGCTCTTTCCAGGATGGTCTTGCGGTAAGGTGCAAAGTGCACCGGGATCACCCACCATCCAGAGACAATCGATTCCTGGACCTTTTTAAAGGAGGAAATTCAATGAAATGGAGAAATTATAGTCGAATCGCTGCTTTTCTCATGGTAGCAGTCTTCACTGTGCCGGCCATGGCCGGAACAGTCATGACCGTTAATGGAACGATCACCGATGATTATCTGCTTGTGGATGACAACGGGCAGATTTACATCGTCACCGAATCCGATAAAGGCGACGAATTGCTCGAAAATGTTGGCCGTCGCGTAGCGGTCACCGGCGATGTCGAAGATGGTGACGATGGACCGGTGATCGACGTTAAAGGTTTTAAAGTCCTATCCGAATAGTTTCTTTGGTCTGCGAGTGGCCTGCAGACGAGGCGAAACCATTCAATTCGTCTGCAGGCGATCAACGGGATAATAGAAATGCAGGAAGACCAGCTTCTATATTTCAGAGAGATTCTCACCCGACAGCTCGACGAGCTACGGCAAGAAGGCAGCCGCACCATCATTGACCTGATGGCCTACGAAAACTATGCCACGGATCCGGTGGACATCGCCCAGATCGATTCCGGCCGTGAATATACACTCAGGATTCGTAGCCGGGAGAGCCGGTTAATTAACAAAATCAAGGAATCCCTTGCAGACATCGAAAACGGGACTTATGGCATCTGCACCATGTGTGGCCGCCAAATATCGATTGCACGGCTACATGCAAGACCGGTCGCCCGATACTGCATCGCGTGTAAACGGAACATGGAAGCAACGGAGAGGGTCGCAGGATGGTAGGGGACCGACAGGCCTCTATTCCGGATTATTTTACGCTAACCGTAACCATTTGACGGCGGCACCTTTCATGAAAAGATCAGGAAATGGTCAAAAAGCACTCTGATAATCAACGGATATCCGGCCTCGTGGTTCCTTCTCAGTGGGACGAAACCGGTAAAGTCATCGGACTTACCATCCAATCGTTCAATGAAAATGAATACCTCGTCGAGCGCCGTAAAACAGCAAAAAATCTAATCAGTCTGCTTCACCAAAAAGTCCAGGTGGTCGGCCGTGTAAATGAGCGCTTGGATGGAAGGAAAACCATCAGCATACGGGAGTTCAAGCTGATGGAAAACGACAACCACGCGTATTGATTCCCTGCCCATCGTAAATTATCTTTTGCTCCCACCGACGGCCGAAAGGAAGCGGTTTCGGAGCAATCCGATCCCTGTGCAATAAATACCCTCTTCCGGCTGGTGAACTGGGCCTGCCAATGACGACCGTTATCAATTCTCCACGCATCGGTGGGTACGATTTGGCCAGAGCCTTGGCCGTTTTCGGAATGCCACCGGTCAATTTCGATGCCTTGCAGATCAAGTCGGAAAAGATCCGCAGTGGTTACGGGCTCCCATCGACTGTCGAGAGCGAGCATCTACTGTGCTGGATTACCATCGATCCGCGGACACCTTTACCCTTGTTTATTCTCTCAGGTGCAGGCACATCCGCATTGGCGGTATCTCCATGCATCTGGGCAAGCGAGCGGGCCAAAGACAGATGGTTGCACCGCTCATTTTTGGCCACCGGCCCGATGTCGCTAACCGTCTGCGAGTCTTTCGTCCTGTTCGGCTTTGGGCTGGCGCATCTGCTCATTGCTGACAGAAGTTCCCCTTCCAGTCACGGCTGCGGTGCTATATTTTTTATGAGCTCTCTGATTTTATGCTCCTGCTGAAGCCGACGCGATTCAAGGGGCCCCCTGGAGCAATTGGTGCAGGTATTGGTATCGGTGCGCGCAATTCCGCAGTTTAGCCGCAGCGCATCAAATTTCGACATTCGATAAAGCCCTTCAAAGAACCTTTTAAGCAAACCGTTTTAAAGATCATTGGACCGCAAAGGGATGGTTCGTCGAATCCTTTTGGGGGAAGAGAACGGCCCGGCTGATGGCAACACAGAACCGGTCTCTAATGCTATTGCATTTTTTTCGTAACACTGATAGATATGCGGCGCTCCGTTATTGGTAGTTTATTGACATCCTGTCCCGGCAGGATATTAGCTGGAGGCGGATGCACACCGATAGTTTTGCTTCTCCTTACGATGGGCTGCGGTGCCCAAAGCCTGCTTTTTCGACTCAAGGGGAAAAAACGCCCGGTCGACTCGAGAAAGGCCCCG
>JAHEIV010000164.1 GCA_024639205.1 Deltaproteobacteria bacterium
GCCGGCGTTTCTTTGGGAGCCGCTTCGGTCTGCGGCTCAGCCGCTGTTTCGGGGGCCGGCGTTTCTTTGGAAGCCGCTTCGGTCTGCGGCTCAGCCGCTGTTTCGGGAGTCGGTGTTTCTTTGGGAGCCGCTTCGGTCTGCGGCTCAGCCGCTGTTTCGGGGGCCGGTGTTTCTTTGGGAGCCGCTTCGGTCTGCGGCTCAGCCGCTGTTTCGGGAGTCGGTGTTTCTTTGGGAGCCGCTTCGGTCTGCGGCTCAGCCGCTGTTTCGGAAGCCGGCTTGGCAGCGGCAGCTTTAACCGACGCCTTTTCGGCCTTTAGCGCCTCGGCTTGGGCGAGTTCCTCTTTGATCTTTTCCACATCGGCGTGCTCTTCCAGCAGGGCTGTCATGTACTTTAGCACGCGATCGTCGATGCGGAAGAACCGCTCCAACTCTTTTACCAATGGACCGCCTCCGCAGTAATCCAGGCGGGTATAGTATCCGCGGGACTTTTTCTTAATCTCGTAGGCAAGCTTGCGCGACCCCCACTCATCCACCATCACCAGAAATCCATCTTGCTTGGAGACGGTTTCCTGGACTCTCTCGATGACCGGAACCCGATCTTCTTCGGACAGATCCGGGTCAAAGATCATGAACGTCTCATATCTTCGCATGTGAAAAACCTCCTTTTGGCTGTAAAGCCCCGACTTTCGGCCGGAGCAAGGATCGATCTTGCGTGGTTGTTAAAAGCTTTATCACCTATCATTCATAAATGACAATTGTCAAGTTTAGATTTTCCAGTTTGACCGATTTCAACCATGTGAGTCCTAACGAATGGGTTTCGACGCAGCCGGTCAGGGTGAAGACGCCCATCGCTGCCACCAAATCGGCGATTGACATTGTGCTGCGATATTGGCAATATACAAAACTTTCGGGCCGCTGTGATCGTCTTCCAGCCTGCTGACCTTCGTCCATTGCCTTCAGGAAGCGAATATGCGTATTGCCGTACAACGGAAAATAGATCAAATCCTCGGAACCATCATCTGTGCTGTCCTCTCGCTACTTTACCTTCCATTTGCACACCGGGCGAAAAACCCGAAACCGGAAAAAATCCTTGTTATCCTGTTGTCGGAGATGGGAGCGCTGGTGCTGTCCGCACCGATGTTCGCGAAGTTGGCAGCGCAATATCCGACGGCATCCATTTATCTGCTCACGTTTAAGCGAAACATTGAAATCGCTGAACTGCTCAAGCTCGTACCCTCCGGTAACATTTGTTCCATCCATGACGCTTCTTTCTTTCAGTTGTGTGTGGGCTGCATTCAGAACCTCATCCGGTTGCGGCGGAAAAGCATTGATACCGTCATCGACTGTGAACTATTCTCTCGGGTCAGCAGCCTGCTGGCGTTTTTCTGCGGAGCAAGCAATCGCGTAGGATTTCATCGCCATACCCAGGAAGGGTTGTTCCGAGGCAATTTTATCACCCGAAAGGTCCTGTACAACCCTTACAGCCATATATCCCGACAGTTTCTGACATTGGTTGCGGCCATTGAGTCGGATACCGTTCCGAAGGCTAAATCGACGGTAATGGAACCGGTGGGCGCTATGCAGAGGCTTGAGTTCAGCAATGATACAATCGAGCGAATGCTCACGCGCTTGATAGAGAACTACCAATACTCGGTGGAAAAGAAACTGGTATTGATTTATCCGGGTGGCGGGTTGCTTCCGATCCGGGCGTGGCCGATGGATTCGTATGTGTCCGTTGCCGGCAGACTGCTGCGGGAAGGGTATGCCGTGGGCATTATCGGGCTCAAAACGGACCACCAGCTTGCCGACGACATCGCCGGACAGCTTGATTCAACGGATTGCAAGCTTGCCGACGACATCGCCGGACAGCTTGATTCAACGGATTGCATGAATCTGGCCGGATTTACGAAAACCATGCAGGATCTGCTCGTTTTGTTCAACATTGCGTCTTTGCTGATTACCAATGACGGCGGGCCTGGACACTTTACCGCACTCACTCCCGTGCCGGCGATCATTTTGTTCGGCCCGGAAACCCCCGTATTGTATGGATCTTTGAGCCCGAAAGCGATCAATTTGCACCAGCCGGTGAATTGCTCACCGTGTTTGACGGCGTTCAATCATCGCAATTCGCCTTGTGACGGGGACAACGTCTGCTTGAAATCGATCGATCCGGAAGATGTGATGGCCAAGGCGCTGGATCTGTTGAAAGGCCGGTGATGGTCCTGCCAGGGGCATTGCTGAAGAGAGCCTTTTGAATCGTTAGCGGCTGCCCGCAGCCGCCGCCCATGCCCCGTTTACACGATCGAATTTTTCATCCTATCCAGCGCTTCCTGCAGTCGATCGTCGGTCACGGTAAGAGAGAGACGGAAATATCCCTCGCCATGCTTTCCGTAAGCGGTGCCCGCCGTCACCAGCACACAGGCATCATCTATCAGTTTCTCGGCAAATGCGATGGAAGAAAAACCATCGGGAACCGGCAGCCACAGGTAAAATGTTCCCATGCCCGCATTGACCGGGATCCGCATCCGGTCGCAGGCCTGCAGCACCATTTCCCGCCGCCGATGATACACGGCGAGCATGTTTTCGATGTCCGCATCTCCTTCATCCATTGCCCGGATACTGGCCAGTTGAATGGCGTTGAACACCCCGGATGTCACGTTCTCCTTGAATTTGCACATAGCCTGTATGATGCCGCTGTTACCGACAGCCATGCCAATGCGCCAGCCGGTCATGTTGTAGTACTTGCTCAAGGAATTGAACTCGACACTGATGTCCCGAGCGCCGGGGATCTGCAGCAGACTGAGCCTGTCACAGCCGGGAAACACCAATTCACTGTAGGGATTGTCGTGCACCAGCAGGATGCGGTGTCGATGGGCCCAATCCACCAGGCGGGTAAAAAAATCTTTGTCTGCACAGGCTCCGGTGGGATTGTTCGGATAGTTTAGGAAAAAGGCCTTTGCCCGGCGGCAGACGTCTTCGGGAATTTCCTCGAGCTGGGGCAGAAATCGGTTTTTTTCCAGCAAAGGGAGCTCGTGAGCCTGGCCGCCGGCCAGCAGGATATTGGCCCGATAACCCGGATAGCCGGGGTTGGTGATCAAAATCGTATCACCGGGATTGATCACCGCCATCATAAAATGGTGAATCCCCTCCTTGGAGCCGCCGAGGGTCAGCACTTCGGTCTCCGGATCGAGTTTGACTCCGTACTTTCTGCCATACCAGCGGGAAACCGCATTGCGAAAGGCCAACATTCCTTTTTGCTCGTCGGTGGGATACTGGTGGTTGTCCGGGTCCAGAACAGCCTCCTGCAGTGTTTCTATGATGTACGCCGGTGTCGGTTCGACCGGATCACCGATGGCAAGGGAGATACAATCGGCACCGGTGGCTTCGATCTGTTTGATCTTGCTGCGCAAATGCATGAACAGATAAGTGGGAAGGTTTTTCAGTCGATCGGCGATAAGATCCATAATGTATCTTCTGTTGGCTTCTACCGGTGCGATAGAGATCGAATACAACCCGTGCCTTCCGATACCCAAACCGGCAGTGGCGCTGCAGTTGGCGTTTCGACTATCCCTGCGCCCAGGCTTGAATGATTTGTCCGAGTCTTCGAATGTGTCGCTCGGGGATAACCGGGTAGACACAGATTTCCAAAATAGAGGCTTCGGTCGGCCCGCTTCGATGGTTGGCCTGATTTTCGGCCCCGCCGAACTGACGCAATAATGAGCAATCCGACATATCGGTAATTTTTGCATCGATGCCGTGCTCAAGGAGATGGCGACGCAGCGCATCCCGGCGGTCCGGTGTCACCGTCAACGGATAATAGACGTAAATGTGCTCCCCGTCAGCTGCTTGCGGTACGCCGATGTCGCTGACGCCGGACAGGCTTTCGGTCAGGATTCGGGCGTTTTTTCGGGCACCCTGATTGAACGCGTCGATTCGCTTCAACTGCCGCAGGCCGATTTCGGCCTGCAGGTTCACGAGGTGCTCCACCTGCGGATTGGATGCGGCAAAGCTTTCCAGGAGTTCATCCCCCACGGTAGAGTCCATCAACGGCTGACCCATCAGCAGTTTGAGCCGCAAAAGCGGATAGACGGTCAAACCGAATATCTCCGGGCGCGTCAGCAGCCATTTCAGCCAAATGTCCAGCGCCTTCTTCCACACGGCGCCTTTTTCCGGCATCACGGCCCGGGAGAGAATTTCTGAAGCCCTGCCGGCAATGTTGTCATCAGCCGTTGCAATGGCTCCGCCACCAAAGCACGGCATGTTTTTCCCTTCGGCAAAACTGAAGATTCCTACATCCGCATAAGTGCCGACCAGGCGTCCGTCCACCCGCACCCCGCAGGCATGGGCGCAATCCTCCATCAGTAGGATTTGCCGCCCTTGCGTCAACTCGGTTATTTCGCGAATGGGGCAGGGCTGCCCGAAAAGATGCGTCGCCAGAACCGCTCCGGTTTTATCGCTGATCTTTTCCTCGATGTGATCGGGACCGGAGTTAAACGTAACCGGGTCCACTTCGCAAAAAACCGGATTGTAACCGAGCAGCTTGGCCACCATCGGCATGACGGGAAACGTGAAAATCGGGAAAATGATCTCCGCCCCTGTTTCAAGGTCCAATGCCTGCAGAGCCAGTTGAAATGCAGATCGGCCGGAACCGGCCCCGAAAACATGGGGCACCCCGAGCCAGTCGCTGAAAGCACGGGTAAACTTTTCAATGGCCGGACCTTCCTGAAGTCTGCCCCCCGCTGAGCAACTGATCAGGGTGTGCAATGATCCCGGCGGAAGATTTACACATCTGCGCGGAATGGTGCCGACGATAGTCATGCGTCCTCACTTGGTTTGGGGTTAGTACAGCTAGCAATATCCCATTCGGCTGTCACGGCGTGTCCTGCTGTCCGATGAAGGATCGGCTGTTGCTGCCGCTATCGACATTGCCCGGCGGGGCATCCCTCCATGTGCGCAGGCCGATCTGCTTGCGGATCGACCAGGTGGCGGCTCCCAGTAAGATGTGAAGCCAGTAATCGATGAAGCGATTAACCACGGTGAGTGATACGGCCAGCGGCGATGAGACACCGATGACGCGCAGGCAGGTGAAAAGCGTCAACTCCACCACACCGGCACCGGATGGAGTGATGGGAAAGGCACTGGCGATCAATGGAATCATCGTCACAAAGATCAAATTTGTCATACTGAGCTGAAGGTTAAACGCGAGTGCCAGAAAAAATATCCACAACGACTCCAGCACCCAGATCGCAAGGGTGTGAAGCGAGATGCGAAAAAACTGCTTCGGATTGGGCCACATGCCGGTTTGAAACGCACCGATCATCTGGCGAATCGTCTCGGGAAGCCATTGCGGGACGGATCGCTTGAACAAGACAAAGACCACCATGAGGGTGGTTCCCACCACCGCAAATGAGCAACCGATGATAAGCACCCAGACCACCGACCGGGGGATTGCGTTGGAAAAAAGATGCCAGGATACGGTGGCCGCCAGGCCGAATATCACCCAGGAGTCGAGGGTGCGCAAAAACAACAGCGATCCCAGCGCCGCAGAACGCCGCACGCCGCAGTTGATTCGAACCAGGTGAGAGGCATACAGGTCTCCGAGTTTGGCCGGAACCAGGTTGTCGACAAAATTGTAGAAAAATACCAGCAACCCGAAACGCGCGCTGCTGCACTGCAGCGGCAAGTGTTTTAAGCATCTCTTCCAACGGATACCGCGAATCGGATAGGTAGCATAGTGCGAGACAGCGGCAATCAGAAGATAGATTTTATTGCTGGCAACCAATTGCTGCCACAGATGACCGACATCGACATATGCGGCCAGAAAACCCATCACCGCGACCGTCAACAGTAGGCTGACCAGGGTATGTTTTCCCCACAACGCAGGCCCTTTGCCTTCGTCCAGAGGAATATGGGAGTTATTGAGATCCGTCATAACCGAAGCATTTTTTATGTTATCGGCCTACAGTAGCTCTTCCGATCCGGCAGCTGTGTCGGCCGGTTCGATCTCGGTCGGGATGAGCGGAACCTCCGATCACCCGGACAGGGTTGCCTTCGGAGGTAAACCTTTCAAGCAGGAAGCTAACGGCGCACCACCCATAACATAGATCGGCTGCCTCCGCAATTTTAACCGACGAATCAACAGGTTCCGCATTACGGGAACTTTCAGGATCGATAAAGGAGGATTTATCGGTTTTGATTGGAAATCAGTACCATCGACCGATGTCCGATCTTTCTGCGGGTGATAACGTGGATCTCTCCCGTGAGCGGCTCCTTCAATGAGTTGAAGTCTCGTTCGGTCATGGCAACGAGCGCCTGGGTCGGTTGATCCAGAAAACGAACTAACTGCTCCTCGTTTTCCAGAACATTGGCAAAACTGTCCGTATAATAGACATAAGCGGCCCGGTAAAATTTGTACATGGCCCACTCGGCTCCCGTTTCCATGCGCTTGACGATCTCGTTGCAAAAAGGCCGCGGAGATTTGAAATTCTCCATTTTGGGAATCAGCAGGTGGGCACTGAAGATCATGAACACCACAACAAATCCGGCGGGCAGAAACAGCAGCATCCGTGCATTCCGTTTCCCCCAGGCATAGCAGAGCAAAACGGCGGCTGTTCCCGTAACGGCGCTGATGCCCAGTGACATGGCAAACATGGGTTTGAAAAAAAAGCCCGTTCCCACCGGCAACCCGATGGTCAGTAGTGCCAGGATCGCCACAAAGATCAGCGAAGGGATGATGATT